>NZ_JROZ02000009.1 GCF_000765665.2 Helicobacter sp. MIT 05-5293 | reverse complement strand
TTCTGCAGGGATATTCTCATAGCTTAAGATAAGATGATGTATGGGTGTGTGTGATAGTGTATTTTTGTTGGGATTATGAGATTCTATTTTTTTATTGTGTGTGTCTTTGGCTGGGGTTGTATCAATAGATTCTAAGATATTAGAATCTTTAACAACATAAGGATTCTTTGAATCTTTATGCAATCTCTTAGGATTAAGCAAAGGAGGATAAGGGTGATTAGTATCAAGATAAGTTTGTTTAAACTCATCAGATTCTAACCATTGGAGAATCTCTTGATAATACAAGGCAATAAATTCTAAGTGCTTAGAGTTTATAATCAAGCAATGGTATTTCCTCAATAATAAATAGATTTCAAACTTCTTAGAATCTTTTAATGTAAAAATCAAATAAAGCATTTGTATAGATTGGACAAAAGGCCTTGATTCTAATATTCTTGCATATTTCTTTTTGATTTTTCTTACTCTATAAGTCACTGCAAACTTTAAACCAAATCTTTTATGAATCTCACTTCCTTTACTCATAGAGATTCCTTTGAGAGAAAGTGAGAATCTAAATTAAAATAATCAGCAAAGATAAAAGTATGAGAATCTAAAAGAAGAATCCAAAGTCTTTGAAACATATAAAAGACAAGGTTAAAAGAAAAGAAGCATTTATGAATAAAATATAAGAAAACACAAAGAAAGAAAACACAAGAAGCAAAGAAAAAAAGAAGAGAGAAGAAAGGGAGGATTATTAAAGATAAATTATCTGATGCCCCCCCCCATTAATGACTTTAAAGCTTAATCCTTGAGACATATAAGCATCACAAAGATAAAAGATTCTAAATGTGTGCAACATTGCTTGTCCTTTGAAGAAAT
>NZ_JROZ02000008.1 GCF_000765665.2 Helicobacter sp. MIT 05-5293 | reverse complement strand
ATACAGATAAACCTAAAAGAGAGACTAGAAGCTCAATCGGTAAGGGAGTGAAATAATACATACTTTAAGCTTAAAGTGGGCTTAGGAGTAGAGGGAATTGTAAGCAGATTTCCAACGTTTATGAAACCAAAACCAATGTTTGGGATTCTCTCTGATTGCCTCTTCAATCACTCGCGCTTGCGCCTGCGTTGCTTCTAAAATATCTTGATGGCTATCTTGTCCTTTTTGGCAATAAATAGGTGGATAAAAACGCACTTCAAAATGTGTATAATCATCATTCATACCAATCAATACAGGCACAATGCCTACTTCAAATCGCCTTGAAATCACAGAGGCGATAGTCGTATGAGTTGCTTTTTTACCAAAAAACTCTACCCATACGCCTTCATTTTCCGAAATATTCTGATCCACCAAAATACCCACTAAAGCATTTTTGTTGGCATAAAGTTTGAGCAAATGCTTAAATGCTCCTTTTTTATCAATGAATTTAACATTTTGTAACTCTCTACGCGAAATAATCATCTTATTAATAGAATCAAAAGGTGTCAATCGACCCAATGAAGCCATATTGCACCAATGATAACGAGGAGGCAAAACAGTCGCCATTGCCTCCCAATACCCATAATGAGCAGATACAAGCACCGCGCTGCCATCTTTTTGTAAAGCATCTAAAATAAAATGTTCATCAATAAAATCAAATCGTGCGTTCAATACATCAAAAGGGATATAGCTTACACGCACGGATTCTAAAAGCACAAAGGCAAAATTACAATAGCATCGCTTAATGATTGCTTGTTTCTCTTCTTGACTCATCGTATCACCATATATAAAGTCTAAATTTGTCTGTGCATCTTTCCAACGCCGATTATCAAGCTTTTGCATTAACCAACCCAGTCCTTTAACATGCCACAAAAATACTCTATGAGGCATCTTAGCCAAACAGAATCCGAGAAAATTAACAATCCATTCTAAAATCTTCATCTTCCTAAAAATCCTTGTTTGATAAGTATCACTAAATCTTTTTATGAGCATTTAATGCTAATCGAGGGAAAATATCATTCATAAAAAGCTCAAAAATATCGCTCTCTTTGATGCTAGCAATCTCAAACTCTTCACTTTGAGAAACGATATAAGGATTACCAAGCAAAACCCTCTCAAGCTTCGTTGCAGACATATTTTTACCACAAGTGCTTGAGGTATTACCATACAGGGTAATACACTCTCGACCCATTGCCCAAGCCAAATGTGTAACACCCGTATCTCCACCAATCACACAATCCATATGAGCCACACAAAACTTCAACGCATTCAAATCAAGTTTTGGCATTTTTTGGTAAGGGATATGCAGATTTTCTAATTTTTGACAAAATGTATCTGCTCTTGTTTCATTTGCATTCCACACAACAAAAACACAAAAATCCTGAAGTTTATTATAAAAAAGATGAGCTAATGTCGCAAATTTATCAATGGGATACTCTTTTTGACTGATAGAAGCCTCCAAAACAAGCAGGATTCTGTATTTAATCGGTTGGCAAATTTTTGTCTTTACATCGGCTTGAACAGAATCTGCATCAAAGCCTATATTACACACTCTCACATCAGAATCTAAAGAATCTATCTTTACACCCAGTGGTGCGAAAAGTGCAAAATTACGTTTTAAAATATTTTCATCATAAGCCATAGCAATCTTTTGAGAATAAAAAAGGCTCGCTATACCCTCTCGAGAACCTTTCCAATCAAAGCCGACAAATTGCTTTGAATCAATAAAAGAGCCTATAAGAGCTGATTTCATTAATCCCTGCATATCAACTACTGCATCAAATGCACCACATCTTTTGCAATACTTTCTGATTTGCAGAATACCAACAGGGCTTTTTAAAAGTTTCTTGAAAGGCAAAGAATGGATAGTATGGATAAAAGGAGAATCTTTAATCACACCCTCGAATCGCTCATCAACAAACCATTCAATCTGATGCCCTTTAAGTGCGTTTAATACACTTGTAGCGATAATCACATCGCCAAGACTTGATAAACGCACAATGGCTATTCTCATCACTTTTCCTTGATGAGTTCTATCTGTAAGGGTTCGGGTTTATGTAATCTATGAATATTTTCTTTTGCAAGATACAAATCTACATTGCTATAGATTCTCAAATTATGAGGCTTTGTGTATTCATAACGAATATGCACATTACCTTCGCTACGACACAAATCCTCTGCAAGAGCAAGGATAAAGCTTAGCCATTGCAAACTTAAAAGATTGGGCATCAAATCGCTAAAATGCTCGATATTTTCATCTTGTGGGATTTTCCTGCCACTATATTCTACGAGCAGACACACACTCATTCTATCCAGATGAGAAAATCCGTATTCAAGGGCATTAAGTAAAAAATATGAGCCATGATGTCCTGCATTATAAAAATTCAGAATCCTCCCAATACTAGAAAGGTATGAGGCGATTCCCAAAAGCTTACGATACCCTTCATCAAGTTGATGTGCCGGAAAAAGAGCATCAAAAATCTTAAGCGATTCTTTTTTTGTCATTTCGGCATATCTTTTATCAAGCATAAAACGGTCTTCGATTGAACCCAAAGAAGGGTTATAGCCTTTAGGAAAACTATTTTTATGCCCTCGCAATAAATCACTTAAAAACACACCTTCTCGCACACCTACACCGCTTGTCGTAATAGTCTCACTGCCAAAATGCGATAAAAACAAACTCAATATCAACGAACCACTGCGTATATTATCAATGCGATCTTGTGGCACACCCATCGCTTCAAGCTTATCTTCAGAGGATTGGAAAATTTTTTCAAAAAATTTGCGATTTTCAGAAACATTCACTTCATAACCATGCACTTCTTCAATGGGATATTTTTTATTTTTCATAATCATCTTAGACAATGCACGGATTGTGCCGCCCACGCCAAAAACATTGCTGTGTTTAAAATGCGCGGGAATCTTAGCGATTTGGTTTTGTATATAATCTTTTGCACCTTGTAAATCATTTTTCTTATCAAAAAATAATTCTTTTATACGGATTGTGCCTACATTTAGTGAAATCAAATCGACAATCTTACCATCTTGAATGAGGGCGCATTCTGTGCTTCCTCCGCCAATATCAATAGTGATTCCGTCTTTTTTGTGAGAAAGATTTGCACAAGCAATCCCGCCATAAAGAGCCTCTTTCTTACCATCAATGACCTTAATAGACAAAGAACATTCTCGCTTTGCACGATCCAAAAATACTTTCGCATTAGGCGCATCACGCAATGCAGAAGTAGCTACACAAAAGATTTTTCTCGACTTATGTGCTTTAGCGATTTGCACAAATTCTTTGAGTGCATAAATCGCACGATCCATAGGCAATTGTCCCAAAACACCACCGGATTCATAACAACCCTCCGAGATTCTCACCTTGCTTTTTGTCTCATAAATCAAATGGAATGCAAACCGAGAAGTGCGCCGATATATCGCCATTCGTGCCGAGTTTGAACCAATATCAATAACTGCAGTAATTTTTGCCATTATTCTCCCTTTTGGAGTGTTTCAAACTTATATTTGAGCTCTTCGATGCTTTCGATATTATCAGGATCAGGCACGATTGCATCGACAGGACACACACTCAAGCAGCTTGGCTCGTCATAGCTCCCCACACATTCTGTGCAAATATCAGGATCAATACAATAAATAGGATCGCCCCCTTCAATTGCACCATTGGGACATTCTTCTGCACACGCATCGCATGCAATGCACTCATTATTAATCATTAAAGCCATTTCTTCCTCCCTAATCTTAATTCATTGCTTTATTCACTATCTTATTTGAAGCCTTGCCTTTTAACTAAAAAAAAATTAAAATAAGCTTAATTAAAATTCTTTATACATAAATCCACTCCGTATTGATTATCCGAATCGCTTGCAATCACACAAGATTGCGGTATCAGTGTCAGAATCTCCTCAATATGCTCCCGCCCTACAAACAATGTATTTGCTCCGCTAAAAATCGCCTTTTTGAGATCATTTTGATTTTCCACTCCCACAAAGACAACAAACCCCAACCTGTAAGCAAAGTCTAAGAGTGATTGAAGCTCCTTTGCACTCACGATACTTGCTGGCATCATCAAAGCATCTGCTCCAAAAAGGGCAGATTCAAGAATCTGATAAGGTTGTAAAAACACATTGCAATGGATAATCGGTAAAGTGCTGTGTCGGCGCAAAAGTGAGATAGATTCAAGCAAATTAAAACCCATCAAACGATCGTCAAAATCTGTATCCAAAAACGCGCTCCACAAATCCAACCAATACGCATCAAATCGATAATCTTGCTCATTTTGATACCCTTGATACAGATAATTTTCTGGAGCTTGACAAAATTCATACGGGGAAATAATCCACTGATAAGCGAGCTTGGGTTGGGATTCTTTTTGAGTTTCTCGGACGAAAAAATCCCTATCCACACGCGGGACAAAAGGGCTATAAGCAAGTGTGCGTCCGAGCGTGTCAAAATCAATGATTTTTTTTCGCTCTTCTAAATGTTTCAAAGTCTTTTGAATAATTGCGCTGCTTACTTCTCTCACTATTTTTCCCTCATCATGCTTTTACATTGGCATTTGCTAAGATTCCATACACTCTAAGATTCTATTTGCGATTTTATTGTCTCATAGTAAAATAAATTTTTCATCAATACTCCGCATTAGTGAATCTGTCATATTATAATTGCAATATTTCAACAATCGCCCTAAACAAATCTAAAATCAATACGGAGAATCTATGAAGACTTTACAAATCCTTTGTGTGCTACTCACATTATCAAGTGTGCAAATATATGCCAAAACTCTCACACTTGTGCTTTCTCGTAATGTCGGCGTGATGAATCCACAAGGTTACGCGTTTAATGAAATGTTTGCGCAAAATATGATTTATGAGGGATTAGTAAAAATTGATTCTGATGGCAAGATTATTCCCTCTTTAGCAACTTCATGGGAGATTAAAGAAAAGGGCAAAGTCTATATCTTTCATCTAAGAAAAAATGTCAGATTCTCTAATGGTGAGATATTTGACGCAGCTGCAGCAAAAAAGAATTTTGATTCTATCCTCACAAATAAAATTCGCCACTCATGGAGTAATCTTTCTTTGCTCATTCAAGATGTGCGCATTATCGATGACTTAAGTTTGCAAATCACACTTTCTAAACCCTATGCACCGACACTCACAGAGCTAAGCCTCATTCGCCCTTATCGATTTATCGCGCCGAGTATGATTCCTAATGATTTGAATCTAATTACCCACAATCCCAAAGAGCCTATTGGCACAGGTCCCTATCAGCTCACAAAAACAGAACTAGGGAAGGGCGATACTTTTACAAAAAACCCGCATTATTGGGATAAAGAGCATTATAAGGGAATCTACTTTGACACGATTCAAACCAAAATCATCATTGAGCCTAATGCCAAACTCATTGCGCTTAAAACCGCTCAAGCAGATATAATCTATGGTTCTGATGAAATTCCGATTGAAATTTTTAAAAAAATCTCCCAAACCAAAGAATTTGCCACCTATTTAAGCCCACCCATTGCTACGACTGCACTTGTGCTGAATCCCAAAAATGAGATTCTAAGCTCACTTACAATGCGTCAAGCCCTAGCTTATGGTATTGACAAACACACACTTATCAAGGCTGTGTATGGCGATTTTCAACAAAGCGCGGATTATCTGTTTGCCCCTAATCTCCCTTATTGCAATGTAGAGGCTGATTTTACTCCTTTGACATTTGTCCCGCAAAAGGCAAAAGAGCTTATTGAATCGCTCGGTTATACCTTACAGAATGGATTCTATAATAAAAATGGCAAGAATCTTGTTTTAGAGCTTATCTATATCGGTAATAATCCCGCACAAAAAGCTATGGCAGAGATTCTACAACAACAACTCAAAAATATTGGTATCTTTCTCAAACTCACACCTTATGAGCAAAGCATTTTCCGTAATCATCAAGCCAAAGGGACATTTGATATAAGCTTCAATGAAACATGGGGGATTCCCTATGAGCCATTCATAATGCTTAACTCTATGCGTTATGCAGGACATATTGACTATATCGTGCAAAAATTCTTACAATCCCCCACTAAAGATGAGATTGACAAAGAAATTCAAGCGGTGATTTCCCTCCCAGAGACGCAGATTCAAAAGCCCTTGAAAGATTTGCTTATCAAACTTTATCAGACACAAATTTATATCCCACTCACTTATCAGCGTAACAAAGCTATCGCGCGCAAGAATATTCGCGGTGTGAATCCAGATATGCGCCATTTTGAGATACCCCTGTGGGAGTTTTATGAGTAAAGTTTAAGGATTCAAATCCTTGATATAGAGGAATTAAAAATTCTAAAAGTCTTTAAGATTGTAGAATCGCAAATCTCAAAACATTTTTACTTTATTTTGAATATTTAGTGAGATTTTAAATTTTCTTGCGATTCTCTTTTTTATAAGGGGGAGGGGCTTGAATCTTTAAGTCGCTCCCTCCCCCTTATAAATCCCCCACCCCGACGACGCTTCTAAGGTCGGCACTATCGTGCGATTGATTTTATCGTAGTGAAAGATATACTTTCACTACTGGATTCTATATTCTAAGATTTTTGTGTGATTTCCTTGCGGATTCTCGGGTCTAGTGCCGCATAAAGAATATCCACACCTAAATTACACAAAGCAAAAATCAAGCACATCACCACGACAAAACATTGGATAATCGGATAATCGTGATTAATAATCCCTTGTAAGCTGTATAATCCAATGCCCGGGATTGCAAAGATATTTTCAATCACTAATGCCCCGCCGATAAGCTCTCCGATGTGCATACCAAAAGCCGTTACAATCGGCAAAGAAGCATTATAAAAAATATGTTTAAGCGTGATTTTACTCTCTCCTAAACCCCTTAGACGAGCATAAAGAATATGTCGCTCTTTCTTGACTTCTAGCATATTAGCGCGGATAAGCCTTGTATTGATGCACAATGACATCAAAGCAATGCTCACGCAAGGCAATATCAATGATTGTGGATTGTCCAAACCAAACGCAGGTAGCCAACCTAGCATCACACAAAAGACGATAATGAGTAAAAATGCAAGCCAAAAATTCGGCACAGACACACCGATAAAGCAAAAAAAGCGAATAATCACATCAGGGAGCTTGTCCTTATATCGCGCACTCAAGATTCCTAACGGAATAGAAACTATCAGAATCAACCCAAACGCACTAAAAACAAGCAGCAAAGTAGAGGGCAAATAATGCAAAAAATCCGCGCCCACTTCTCGCCCACTGATATAAGATGTGCCAAAATCAAGCACAACTGCCTTTTTGAGCCACAACACATATTGCTCACCCAAAGGTTTATCCAAACCAAAATCTGCTCGCAAAGATTCTATCATTTCGGGTGTGGCAGGGAGATTGGAATGTATCAAGTAAGACGCCACGGGGTCGGTATTATTCAGACGCAACAACATAAAAATCGCAAAAGAAGCAACCAAAACAATCGGTATGATATAGAAGATTCTTAAAACAATATAGCGAAGCATTAATGCGATTTCCTTTTTATATAGAATCTTACTCAAATTGCTTTAATACTTCAAATGTTATAATCAGCTTTTAACTTACTTTAAGGACAGCAAAGCCTTATCTCAATAAGGCTATAAATACCTATGAATCTAGCATTACTTCATCAGAATCTACTGCAATGGTATGCCACCTATGGGCGACATTCTCTCCCTTGGCGTCATCTAAGCGGAGAAAATGCGCCTTATGGCGTGTATGTCAGTGAAGTAATGTTACAACAAACACAAGTCAAAACCGTGCTGGAGCGATTCTATACACCCTTTATGCAACAATACCCTACTCTTGCCTCACTTGCATACGCAGATGAATCCAAAGTGCTCAAATCTTGGGAGGGACTAGGCTATTATAGTCGCGCGAGACATCTCCACCATAGCGCGAAATTATGCGTCAAACATTATGAGGGCAAACTGCCTTGCGACAAACAAAAGCTTTTAGGCTTAAAAGGTATCGGGGATTACACCGCTGGGGCGATTTTGTGCTTTGGTTACAGACAAATAGTAAGCTTTGTCGATAGCAATATCGCGCGCATTCTTTGTCGCATCTATGCTCTATCTTCTCCCACTCAAAAAACTTTGCAAGACCTTGCCGCGCAGATTCTTAATCCCTCCGATGCGTTTAATCATAATCAAGCCTTAATGGATTTAGGCGCACTCATTTGCACCGCAAAGAATCCCTCGTGTCTGCTGTGTCCTCTCAATCCAATATGTGCAGGGAAGATACAACCTCACCTCTATCCCAAGCCCAAGAAAAACACGCTGAAAAGACAGATTCTTAATCTCGCCCTATGTATCGATACAAAGGGTAAAATCGCCTTTGTGCAAAGTCAAGAAAAGCTCTATTATGGGTTGTATAATCTCCCTTTGCTCCCTGCTCATTGTAATGACTTAGAATCATACGCCTTTGTGGGCGACTTTAAGCATCATTACACCATTTATCAGCTTGATGTGAGAATCTACCGCATTGATACAAAAACCTTGAAAACCTACTTTAAACCTAACGATATAACCTTTTTTGACATTGCGATGCTTCAGGACAAACCGCTCTCAAAGCTGTGCATCAAGGCATTGCAAAAAGCTGGATTAATGCAATGACCTTGCCAAAAATCTTAACATTTATTTTATGCTGATTTTGATACAATACTTGCTGTTTTTAAGACAAATTAATCACAAGGAATTCTCAATGCTTTTTCTCAATCTTGATACGAGAATCTCTCATTATTTAGCGCACAATGTAAAAGATTCGCAACAATTAAACAATATTTATGCGGGGGGGGGGGCATAATTCATTATTAGTCGTTCTCACTTCTTCTCACTCTCTCTTTAATATTTCTTATTTTCTCTGTTTTTTTGTTTCGTTTTACTTTCACATCTTTTCTTTTGACGATGTCTCTTTTAATTTAGATTCTCACTTTCTCTCAAAGGAATCTCTATGAGTAAAGGAAGTGAGATTCATAAAAGATTTGGTTTAAAGTTTGCAGTGGCTTATAGAGTAAGAAAAGTCAGAAAAAAGATAAAAAATAAGATTTTAAGCAATCCTTTTTTACTATCTTATATTCAACCACTCCTAATGCTTTATCATCTTGTAGCGATTCAAAAAAATCTTAAAGCCTTTGGAATCTATCGCGCTCTAAGAAAGCAAAATACACTTATTCCAAATCCAAAGCATTTACGATTTGTTCTTTCTTGCTACGGGGAAATCTTAGAGTGGCTAGAATCTAAAGAGTTTCAAGAACAATACCTTGATACTAATCACCCTTATCCTCCTTTGCTTAATCCTAAGAGATTAGTAAGGGATTCTCAAAATCCTTATGCGAATCTAAGCTATGAGAATATCTGTGCTGAACTTGCGTGGGAGATGAATCTGCCCTTGCCTCCATATTATGATTTAATATGGCTTAGGCTTGATGGGAGTGGAAGTAGCGCATATGGGAGATTTATAAAGTTGTGTGGTATCAATAAAATCAATGCAGATGATGCGATTTTAAATAATAAAATCTTTCATTATTATCCTTGCTACCAACAACTTTTGGCACACAAAGATTCTTACAATCTCATTGCTATCCACGAATATTGGCACGAAAGCTATATGAAATTTTGCGCGTTGATTGATAAAAATGTCCCCGCTATTTGCAATATGCGAGACCAAATAGAGCGGCTTAAGCATGGGGTAAATCATCTCAATAGTTGGGAATGTGCTCCATTAAATAAATTTTTTAATCTCACTTGCAAGTATGCTAATCTCTTTCCTATACTATCTTACGATGCTTGCACTCCGACTATTCCTCCCAAAAATTTTGATTCTGATGTTCCTTTACTAGATGCCCTTTATAACTATTCAAGCAAAGGTTGGAGAGGTGCAAGCATACAATTTTATAAGCGACTAGAATATCTTAAGAATCTTACACACATAGAATATATAGATATGAGTGAAATCTCTAAAGACAAGGCATTTGATACTTGGACAAGACTTGCCAATCAGTTTGGCTTTACTCCGCCCAAACTTGAAGATAAATATATCTTTGAGGGTAGAATCAACAACAATACGGGAGAATTTATGCACTTTCCTGTAACTCTATACGCACATTCTAACGATGTAGATAAAACTGCACAAGATTTGATGAGCTTAAACTTAAAGGGTGGGATTAAAATCACTCTCACTTTAAAGCAAAGAATTACGCGAAATAGAGACGACTTTACAGATATTACCTCTCTAATATTTGAGATTCCATTAAAATACGATGAAATCAGAATCTTAGTAAAGACAAAAAACTACTCTCAACTTATAGAAAATCATAAGCTATTTTTACGCGTTAAAGATTTTCTTATCGGATATATGAAAGCCTACGAAAAAGAGCTTGAAAAAATCAAAAACGCTCACATCACACCCAAACAGATTATCGAATATCTTGCGAAAAAAGAGCATACGCAGTTGCGCAATGTAATTAGAGATTCTCTAAAAAAATCACTTTTAGATGTGCAAAATAAGCGTCCCGACATTGTAGCATCGTGGAAATACTATCAAGAGTTTGAGAAAATGTGTGAGGAGATAGACAAATAAACTCCACAATGATCTTTTAAGCCTTTTTTGATTAATATTACCCCATATTTCTTCAAAGGACAAGCAATGTTGCACACATTTAGAATCTTTTATCTTTGTGATGCTTATATGTCTCAAGGATTAAGCTTTAAAGTCATTAATGGGG
>NZ_JROZ02000007.1 GCF_000765665.2 Helicobacter sp. MIT 05-5293 | reverse complement strand
TAATATCATTTACAAACAATAATAAGAACGATTTGTAAAAGTATCGAAATACTACAAAATCTAAATTTAATAAAAAATAAAAAATATTATTAAAATTATCACTATATCTTTTATAAAAAATTATTTTTACAGAATCGGACACAATGTATTGATGCTTTTTTGGCAAAATCAAGCGAATTTAAATGAAAAAACGATAATATTTATTCTTACATTTATCAAAAAAGGAGGAGTTTATGAAAAAGTTGGGTTTCATTGTAGCTATTTGTCTTATAGGTTTTGGAGGTTGCGCTCAAACACAGCCTTCGAATGAGACTTTGGATCAACAAGTAGAAAAGAAATTGAGAGAATACACACAGCCAGCAGTCGATAAATTGTATAGCAAAGTGCTTAGCACAGAAGAGGCTGAATCACTCAATGCGTGTGTGGCAAAGAACTTCACAAGCAAATTGACGCAAGAGGAAAAACTCTTTTTAGCAGGCAGTGCTGCTGAAAAAGTGCAATATAAAGATGCTGCATCGACAATCGCGCAAAAAGCAAAGCCTACAAGCACACAAATGAAAGAAGTTACCAAATATTGCGTAACAGAGCTTGGTATCAAAAAGGTAGCAAGCAAGATTGCAAACTAGATTCTTTAACTTCATCGTGCAGTAATGGTATAAAGCCATTACTCGCACATTTTAGTATTTCATTTGACCGCTGATATTAGTTACATTGATTTAAAGTGAGGGTGAGAATCCCGCTTGAATAATTTGTGTAAAATTTTCCACTTTTAAACTTGCCGAACCGACAAGCACACCATTGACATGAGGAATACTAAGGATTTCGTGGGCGTTCTTTTCATTCACACTTCCACCATACAAAAGCGGTGCGGAGGTGAGAGAGGCAAGCATAGTGTGTGTGGATTCTATTTGTTCTACACTCGCGCTCTCCCCTGTGCCAATCGCCCAAATAGGCTCATAAGCGACAATGAGCTTAGAATAGCTCGTATCAATCCCGCTAAGTTGGGATTCTAAAAAATCACCCAAAGCTTTTTGTCCTTGTTGGCGAGTTTTTAAATCTTCGCCGATGCAATAAAAAATCTCAAATCCCGCTTGAGCATAGAATCTAAACTTTTGATTGATAAAATCTTGTGATTCATTAAAAATCCCGCGTCTTTCGCTATGCCCGATAATAATGCTAGAGAGATGAAATTCTTGCAGTTGGGATAATCCTATCTCGCCTGTGAATCCTCCACTATTGGCGAAATGGGCATTTTGTGCGCCGATGCGAAAATGCTTAAAAGTGTTATCCAAAAGAGCAGTAGAAGAGGGGAAAAGATACACGCGCGGCAAAGTATTTTGCGCTGATTGTGAATCCAGAAAAGAATCAAGCGATGAATCTAGCTGTGCAGTGTATGAGGCGACTTGTGCTCGTGTGAGGTTGGCTTTGAAATTACCAGCAATAATATTCATAGGCAATCCTTGTGATAAAATAGCTGCCCGCATTGTAGCAAAAAAATCCAAAACACTAGAAAATTTCGCCACGCTTACTTATATTTTAGAAATCTTATTAACTTTAGATTCTGTATAGATAATCTTGATATGCTTCTTTTGTGAAAGATTGTAGCTTGAGCTATGATTTTGGAATTTTTGCACAAGGTGTGATAATGAATACTTTAACCGTGGTCGATACTTTTGGCTTTTTCTTCCGTAGTTTTTATGCACTTCCTCCATTGAAGAATCAAGACGGCTTCCCTACAGGCTTACTTGTGGGATTCTGTAATCTGCTTCAGTCGTTGTATAAAGATCCTTCTTGCACTTATGTAATGTTTGCGCTAGAGGGTGGCGGTATGAATAAGCGTAAAATCTTGTATGATGCTTACAAGCAAAATCGTCAATCCCCTCCCCAAGAGCTTTTGATACAGCTTCCTATTGCGATTGAATGGATTGAAAAAATGGGTTTTTTGAATCTAAGTATCGAGGGGTATGAAGCCGATGATATTATCGCATCAATCAATAAGACTGCAAATGCTCAAAATATCGCTGTGCGTATCATTAGCCATGACAAAGACCTTTATCAGCTTATTGATGACAATACTTATATTTTTGACCCCATAGGCAAAAAAGAGATTCACTACGAACAATGTCTGCAAAAATACGGCGTAGAGCCGAAGAGTTTTATTGATTATCAAAGTTTGGTAGGGGATAGCAGTGATAATGTCATGGGGATTAAAGGTATTGGTGCAAAGACTGCCCAAAAGCTGATACAACATTTTGGCAGTATTGAATCTATGTATGCTCGTGAAGATGAGCTAGAAAGCCTTTGCACAGCGCGTATTGCCAATCTCATACGCGAGGGCAAGGAAAATGCGTTTTTGAGCAAAAAACTTGTGAGGCTTTATGATGATTTAATCCCGCGTATTGATTTGAATAAATGTTTGATGCCCCCACAGAATCCGATGCTAAAGATTCTTGATGAGCTGAAAAAATATGATTTGAAAAATATCATTTCTAAGGTGCAATCCCCTTATGATCGGTATCAATCAAGAAAAAGTGCGAGAAAATCCATAGGAGAGGCGCAAGAGCCGAGCAATACTTCGGAGGGATTTGGCTTTAAGGCGCATTTAGTGAGCAATGCCCAAAGTTTGAATGAGATTCTTACTACTATTCCGCAGGGTAGTAAAATCGGCTTTGATTGTGAAAGTGATAGCTTGAATATTCAAGAGGCAAATCTTGTCGGATTCTCTTTTACTTCTGACGGCTATAATGCTTATTATGTGCCTGTGGGGCATAATTATTTGGGTGTGGAAAATCAGCTAAGCCATGATGAGGCAAGACTTGCTTTGCAACGCATTTTTACGCACCCACTTATCGGGCATAATCTCAAGTTTGACTTATCGTTGATTTATAGAATCTTTGGTTTGCGCTGTGAGCAGCCTATCTATGATAGTATGATATTAAGCTGGCTTTATGATAGTATTTCCCCTGTGGGGCTTGATAAGCAAATGCTTGTGTGGTTTAAGCACACGATGATTAGCTTTGATGCGATTGTCCCAAAAGACCAAAACTTTTCACAAGTCAGCATCGCTGATGCGACACAATACGCGAGTGAAGATGCCGCAGCGACTTTTATGCTTTATCATCGTTTGGTGCAAGAATTTGAAAAGCGTGAATGGAATGGGATTTTGGAGCTTGCAGAGAATCTCGAATATCCTTTTGTCAAGGTGCTTATGGATATGGAGCTTACCGGTATCAGAATCGATACAGAGCTTTTAGAATCGCTGAAAATCAAGGCAAGTGATATATTGAGTAATCTTGTCAATGAGATTTTCACGCTAAGTGGCGAAAATTTTAATTTAAATTCTCCCCAACAGCTTGCTAATGTGCTTTTTAAGAAGCTTGGCTTAAAGCCGGGACGCAGTGTGAAAGGTGGGCTAAGCACCGATGAAAAAACGCTCCTTGCTATTATTGATGAACACCCGGTAATACCCTCTATCCTTGAATATCGCGAGATGAATAAGCTTAAAAATACCTACATTGAGCCGATTTTGCGTTTTGCACAAAGCAATGATGAGCATAAAGTTTATACTTCATTTCTTCAAACCGGCACAGCGACAGGGCGTCTAAGCTCCAAATCACCGAATCTCCAAAATATCCCTGTGCGCAGAGAAGAAGGGCGCAAAATCCGACAAGCCTTTATCAGTCGGGAGAATCATCGTTTGATTAGCATTGATTATTCGCAAATTGAGTTGCGACTATTGGCGCATTTTTGTAAAGACCACTCATTGATAGAATCTTTTATGCAAGATAAAGATATACATTTTGAGACTGCAGCGCGGCTTTTTGGCGAGGAAAACGCGACACAAAAGCGCAACATCGCTAAGTCGATTAATTTTGGCTTAATCTATGGTATGGGCAGTAAGAAGCTAAGTGAAACTCTGCATATCCCACTTAAAGAGGCAAAAAACTATATTGAGAGCTATTTTGAGCTTTTTCCTACAATCAAGGATTATCTCAATGCGCAGAAAGAATTTTTGCTTGAAAATGGCTATTCACAGACTTTGCTCGGGCATCGGCGGTATTTTGACTTTAAAACTGCTACAGATTTTATGAAAGCAAACTTTTTGCGTGAGGGGATTAATTCGATTTTTCAAGGGAGTGCGGCGGATTTGATCAAGCTTTCAATGTGTGAGATTCACAAGAAATACGCACAAAGTGATTTGAAAATGCTTTTACAAGTCCATGATGAGCTGATTTTTGAATCTCCAAGTGAGAAAGCCGAGCATTACGCACAAGAAGTCGCACAGATTATGAATCACATCTATAAGCTTGAAGTGCCTCTCAAATGCGGGATTAGCATCGGGCAAAATTGGGCAGAATTAAAGTAGATTCTTTGCATTTTCACACGATAAATCCTAAAGTATCCACTTTAGTTTGCAGGTAGAGAATCTGTTTTAAGAATCTAGATTCTTAACCTAAAAGACTTTAAGCCTCTCATCATTCATAATCTCTATAATCTCACTCATATCATAATCCTTTAATTGCTTTTCTAACTTAGCAAAATATTCTTCCACATTATCCAAAGTCAGATAGATTCCAAAGTCTTTAATGGGTGTGAAATCTTGCTTGGTTAGCGTTTGGGCGATGAGTTTGCCGACATAGGGGTAAAAATGGTCATCGTCTTTGTAGTTTTGGAGATTCTGTGTGATTTCATTGAATCCTCCAAACTGATAGAGGCTACCAAAGACTTCTAAATGGATTCTTAGCCATTGTTTGTATTCCTCCCATCTTTTGGCAAAGTTGATTTCAGAGGCAAATAAAGGCGCACTTACAGGGGAAGTATAAATGACAAAAGATGCGTTTGGGTGGCGGGCTTTGACTTGCAATAGGATATTTTTTAATTCCTTTCCCTTATCAAAAGCATATTTGTCTCCCATAAAAAGCAAAGTGTGCCGTTTGAGGTGATAATTGAATGCTTCGATTCTTTGCTCTTCGCTGACTTTAGGGTGATATTTGATATTATCTCGCGTATAGTAGGCTTGTGTAAAGGCTTTTTTGACATTATCAAGCGGGATTCTTATCAGTTGTTTATTGTAAGTAAGTAATTTAGAGATTCTGTGAAGGTGATTTTCTAAAGGCGCAAAAACGACTTTTTCTAGCTTTTCCTTTGTGTAGGTGTTGCCATCATCTGTCATAATCGTATTGCTCCCAAAGAAATCAATTTGCAGATAGATTGTCTTTAGAGAATGTCCTTTTTGCTCTAAAAGATTTAAATAATAATCATATTCAAAAGGCATCATTGAGCTAACCCCAAAATTAAAAAGGCGATGATTTGCAAAATCATTTTGATTGACATAAGTCGCCCGAGAGCTACCAAGCAAGATAGAATCATAAGATTTTCTCTCGTTGTAATAGATTCTATTGACCTTTTCTATTCTCTCATCAAGGGACTCGTAGAGATAATTATACCGATGCGAAATACCCCATAAGAAATAAGGATCGATAAGGAGATTCCCTAAACTAAGGATTATTGCAATACTTATAGGGATTAATAATGTGAGCATTATAAACCTTTTTGCACCGATATTTTGTGATAATTTTGTGTTGTGCAGCTTAAGAATCCACATATTTTCCCCTAAAAATTAAAATAGATAAATTCTGTATAAGGTGTTGTCATAAGGGTGATGAGGGATACAAGGAGTAATATTTCTGCTATAAACGCATTGTAATAAGTCGGCTTGAATGTCTCTAGTTTTTGGATAGAGTTATTAAAGCACAGCACCACGATAAAGGCTAAAATCAGATAAATCAAAGTATCGTTTCTCCCCGCAATCTGTTCTAATATCTTTGGAGCGCGTATTTTATCAGGCATCTCCACCCACACAATCCCAAACATTCCTTTGAGCAGATTGAGTGCGCCTTGTAGATTTTCAGCGCGGAAAAATATCCAAGTGATATTGATAAAATTAAAAGTCAGAATCCAACAGAATATAGAATAAATCTTTTTAGGTAAGCCTTTTAGGGATTCTACCCATTCTTTACACACCCAAGTGTAGATTCTATGCACGCACAATGCGACTCCATGCAATGCTCCCCAAATGATAAACCCAAACCCAGCCCCATGCCAGATACCACTTAAAAATGCCACGATGAAAAGATTCCGCAATGTGAGAATCTTACCTCGTTTATTGCCACCTAAAGGAATATAAAGATAATCTTTTAAGAATCTCCCGAGCGTGATATGCCACCGCCGCCAAAAATCCGCGATATTTAACGACTTGTAGGGGGAATTAAAATTTATTGGCAAGACAATCCCAAAGAATAACCCAAGCCCGATTGCCATATCACAATACCCGCTAAAGTCAAAATAGATTTGGAAAGTGTAGCTTAGAGAAGTCGCCCACGATTCAGCGATATTGAGAATCCCGCCCTCTTCTACGACTTTAAATCCTGCATTTGCCCATTTGGCAAAGCTATCGGCGATAAAGACTTTTTTGAATAGCCCAATAGAGAAGATAAAAAGCCCCTTAGCGCAATGCTCCCAGACTTTAGAATCTAAGCTTTTTGCAAAAAGCATTTTAAATTGGGGCATCATTTCTTTATGATGCACAATAGGACCAGCGATGAGTTGGGGGAAGAAACTGACAAAAAGACAATAATCCAAAAAGTTAATTTGACTAATCTTGTTAGATTCTGCATTATTGTTTTTGTCATTACCGCTTACATTTACAGATTCTATTGCCTCCTCTTCCTCCAAATCCTGCACATCAATACTCTTATAACAATCCACCAAAAAAGCAATCTGTTGGAAAGTAAAAAATGAAATGGCAAGGGGCAAAAGGATATGAGGCAAGGGAATGTTAAGGTCTAAAGCTAGAAATTTAGAGAGAGTATTGAGATTTTCTAAGAAAAAATCAGTGTATTTAAAGAATCCAAGCAAGGCAAGATTGAAAATGATGCCAAGAATCAAAAAGAATGCGGGAGAAAATAGGATTTTGCGATGATGAAAGGCAGAAAAATCGGAATGAGATTCTAAAGAATTACTTTGCCCCCCCCCCCGCAATACTTCGCAAGTTTTTCATCAAGCCAAGCTTGATATGAGAGTATAAAATCGCATTGCCAATCCAAAAATTGACAAGAATACTTCCAAACAAAAGGGGGAGATAGGCAAGATTCCAAAACCCATAAAAAATAAAGCTACCCAATATCAAAGAGAGCTTTGCTAAAAAATCTTGCTTAAAATGGCGCAAAATATAAAAACAAAACAACATTATAGGCAAAAAGCCAAAAATAAACCCGTAAGAGCTAAAAACCATAGAACACCCTTGTGAGCAGAAATAAGCCAATAGGTATTATAGCATAATCTGCCAAAATACTTTTAATGTGTTTTTGGTCAATGTGGTAAAATGAATCGTCAAAATGGTATATTTGTGTAAGGATTTGTAACAACAAAATGCAAATTTTAATAAAAAATCGTTTTTTTTTTTTTTTGATTATGGTGTTATGCTTCTAGCATCTTTGCAATCTTGTAATGATTAATTTAACTTTAAGGATTATATATGGGGAAAAAGATTGTCGCTTCAGTTGCTTTAAGTGTGAGCTTATTGGGCGTGGCAAGCGCACAAAGCAGCGGTGTATTTATCGGAATCAATGCAGGTGTATCACTCACACAGCCAACTTATAGCGGTGCGTTTGAAACGATGCAAGATGCTTTGTCTCAAAAGGGTATTGGCTGGGTAAATGGTGTAGATTTAGGTTACAAAAAGGCGATGAATGAAAAATGGGGCTTACGCTATTATCTCTCTTATAATTACAGCCAAAGCTATGGATTGAAAGAAAGTAGTGTAAATCCTAACATTACAGAGACTGATACAGATATTGTGCAGCAATTAATCACTGCAAATGTGGATTTGTGGTTTCACTTTACACGCTCTTTTGGTGCGTATGTCGGCATCGGTGCAGGCTATCAAAGATTCAAGCCTTCTTGGACGATTACCACGACAGGACAAAAGACAACTTTTGGAGACTTGAATAAAGGCGGACTTGCTGTGCCTCTAAATGTTGGGCTGACTTGGAATTTTAACAATGCCCATCAGATTCTATACGGAGTAAAGATCCCGCTTATCAGCTATGACTATGAGATTAATGTGCCATCACAACAGGGCGGAGCAGGCACTGCAGGGTTACGCGCTTATATCATGTCAATCGGTTATAATTATACTTTCTGATACTTCTACTTTTAAATTGCTTTAAGGCTTAATCTCGTTTAGAGAATCTGTCAAATTCAGCATTAACACGGATTTTGAGATTTAGCCTATATATGCTCCCGCTTGCGATATATGAGAATCCCAAAGCCTAAAAATAACACAAATGGCGCGATTTCAAGCATCGTTTGAAACGCGGTAAAGAAACCCACATCATAATTTGCCACTTGCACATAGAGCTTGAGATAATGGCTCACAGGCAAGATCGTATGCCAAAAAGTCGCGAAATTCCCCATAGAATTGACAGGAAAGGTAAGCCCCGTAAAGGCAAAGCTCGGCGCGCAATAAATCGCTGCCACTGCCAAAGCCCGCGTATGATCCCTTAAAAGAGCATAGGCAAAGACTCCTACCCCGCTGTATCCTAATATCGTGAGTAATGCGCCCAAATAAAGCACAAAATAATTACCATGAAAGCCAAAGCCCCAGATTCTAAAGCATATCATCATTACTACCCACCATACGGAGAAGATCCCCGCGTAGGCAAAGACTTTCGTAAGGATATAGAATCGCGCACTGATACCATCGGGGATTTGGCTTTTTTTGCCTTTGACAAAGCCCACATCGCTTTCATCACGCGCTAGGGAGTTTATCACACACACGATCACAAGCATAATCAACGAGCAGGGTAAAATTCCCGTGATAAGAAATTGCGCGTAACTATTGTTGATATTATAAAGCGGTGTGAGCTGCGGGAGAATGGGTGAGCTTTTCGCAAGGGCAGACTGGAAGTTTTTCGTCTCTACAAGATTACTTCCAAGCTTTGCCTTGACATCACTCACAGCAATGAGCTGTTTGAATCCTGCCTCGATTGATTTAGCAATCAGCACAAGCTGCGCGTTATAATAAATCGGTATTGAAGTAAGAATATGCTTTTTGGTGTTTGATTGCAAATGATGCGGGAAGACGACAACGGCATAGATTCTCACCATACTTAAATCTTCTTTTGCTTCTGCTAGGCTTGTGTAGGTTTTGGTGATTTTCACAGCAGGGATAGCATCGAGATTCTGTGCGAGTTCTCGGCTTAGTGGGCTTTGGTCTAAATCTACAATACCAATAGGCATTTCTCTCACTAAGCTTTGAGAAAACACACCCCATACAAACAGACCGATAAGAATTGGAGCAAGGGTGCAAAGAAAAAACGAGAATCTATCGTTTTTGAAACCCTCCCATTCTTTCTTGAAAAACCCCCCAAAGGTTTGGTAATAATATCTCCATAAGGATTTGATAGGTTTCATTGTTTATTCTTTGCTAAGTTGGGCAGATTGTTCGCATTTTAAAAGCCATACGAAGACTTCTACGACAGCATTATAAAGCTCTGGTGGGATAGAGCTATCAAGCGGGACATCAAGGAGAGACTGCACAAGCAAGGGATTGGCAAACATCGGCACACCAAATTCTTGTGCTTTTGCGATGATGCGCAAAGCGATTTCATTACGACCCTTAGCGACTACTCTAGGTGCGTTGTCATTAAGGGCATCATACGCAAGAGCGACAGCTTTTTTGTGCGGCATTTTGCTCCTTTCAGTAGCTCATTTGAAGCGCATCAATCGCACCCCAATGCAGATGAGAATCTTGTGGATTCCCTTTGTGCTCACGCATCATTGATTTGATTGTATTGACCACGCTACGCGTGATAATATCAGTCTCGATATTGACAATTCGCCCGATATGATAGTCTCTAAAAAGCGTGGTTTTGAGCGTGTGAGGAATGATTGTGAGTTTAAATGAAAGATCTTGCACATCAGTGATTGTAAGGCTGATTCCATCAATACACACTGAACCTTTGGGAATCATCATGGAGAGTATCTCCTCCGTGCTTTGAATCCAAAAATCGCTTTGTGAAGAATGATGTGTGATTTTGGTAATCTCGCCTGTGCCATCAATATGCCCTTGCACGATATGTCCATCAAGCCGTTGGTCTGCTTTGAGCGCAGGCTCTAAATGCACAAATGCGCCTTTGTGAAAGTTTTGTATTGCAATGGTGGATTGTGTGTGTTCGCTAAGCTCCATAATAAGCGTTTGTGGGAGTATTTTGACGACTGTGAGGCACACACCATTAATCGCGATAGAATCTCCAATTTGAGCGGGATAGGGCGTTATGACCTCAAGCGTGTGATGCGCGAAATTTTTGATTTGAGCTATTTGCCGAACTAATCCGCTAAACATTCCTGTTTCCTTATTTCTTGAAATTAAAGATATTTATGATAGAATCCCCATTTTTTAATTCTTGAGATTCTATCATATTTAAATTTACATATAAAAATAAAGGTTGAAATTACATTATGGGAGATATTTTTAGGTTTATGATTGATACGCATTGTCATTTGGATAGTGCGGTATTTAAACATGATTTAGAATCTGTGATTAATAAGGCTTATGCGGAGAATGTGCGAAAGATCATTATCCCCGGAGCGGATATGAAAGATTTGCCAAGTGCGCAACAAATCGCATCTTCTCATCAAGATATTTTCTTTGCGGCAGGTTGCCACCCTGATGAGGTTGAGGGTTTTGATAAAGAGGTTTTAGAATCTTTTGCGAATGATCAAAAATGTATTGCTATCGGTGAATGTGGGTTGGATTATTATCGTTTGCCGACATTGAAAGACTATCACGAGCAAGGGCGCAGTGAGCAGGAATTTCATCAAGCAGTGCAAGACATCAAGTCTCGTCAAGAATCATGCTTCCGAGCACAAATCGAACTTTCTATCAAGCTTGACAAACCTTTGATTGTGCATATCCGAGAGGCTTCAAATGATAGTTTTAAGATTCTGCAAGATTATCCTAAGGCTAGGGGTGTATTGCATTGCTATAATGCGGACCAAATTTTGCTAGAGCTAAAAGATCGCTTTTATTATGGTATCGGTGGGGTTTGCACATTCAAAAATGCTCGGCGATTGATAGAGGTTTTGCCACTTATCCCTAAGGAGCGTATTTTGCTGGAAACTGATGCGCCTTATCTCACCCCACACCCTTTTAGAGGGCAACGCAATGAGCCTTGTTATATTCCTTTAATCATGGCTAAAATTGCTGAAGTTTTGGGGCAAGATGAACAAAGCATCATACATCAAAGCACATCTAATGCGTTAGAGCTTTTTAAGGAGCTACAATGAAGATTCTACACCTATTGCGATTAACGCTCATCTCTTTGCTTTGTGCAAATCTTTGTTGGGGTGAAGTCTATGAGGGCTTTTATACGATGACGCATGACAAAAATACCAATAAAGTTTTAAATTCTTTTGGTGTGCGCACAGCTTTTATCACGACTATGGCTGATGATGAAAAAGCGCAAAAAATCCTTGAGAAATGGCAATATTTTGTCAATAAATTTGATAGCAGTTATGAGTTTATCCCGATTCTCAAAAGTGCTATGGCGAGAGAGGAGATACCCCAAGAATTTTTGTTTCTTGCCATGGTAGAATCTGGATTTACTCCTACTGCTAAAAGCTCCAAAAAGGCGATTGGTATTTGGCAAATTATGCCTGCTACTGCAAAAGGGCTAGGTTTGGAAATCAATTCTTATATTGATGAGCGCAAAGACCCTATTAAAAGCACAGAAGCGGCAATCAAGTATCTCAAATACCTTTATGATGCTACAGGTGAATGGTATTTGGCTGCAATGGCTTATAACTGCGGATTAGGGCGATTGAAAAGAGGTATTGACGAAGCCGGAGGCGATACGCGTATCGAGACACTACTGAATGAAGAGGCTCAATATATTCCTGCAGAAACACGAAATTATATTCGTAAGATTCTCGCAATGAGCTTGTTATTTAATAATATTGATTTGCTCAAAGGGCAAAATGTGGATTATTTGCTTAATCGTGGAGCGACTGACAGCATCGTTACCGTGAATGTCAAAGGCGGTGTCGCTCTTAGCTCTATCGCCAAAAGCGCGAAAATGTCTTTAAGAGAATTGCAAAAATACAATAAGCATTTCACACGCTCTGTCCTCCCACCGGGTAATAAACAATACAATGTCTATTTGCCTTATGATAAATTACGATTTTTCAAACAAAATTTTAATGCCAAAAGCCAATCCGATTCAATGTTTATCACACATAAGGTTCAAAAGGGTGAGACATTAAGCTCAATTGCACAAATCTATCGTGTGTCGATTCAGGATTTGCAGGCGGTTAATCATATCAAAGGTTCATTGATTAATATCAATCAAACATTGACGATTCCTATTCTTAAAGCGAAAAATAATACTATTGCAGATGGAAGAAGTTAATGCAGTGAATATAAAAGGAAACATAATGAAAGAATCTCTTAACCTTCATTCTCTTATCTCGCTTATGTTTGTTATCGTATTGATTTGTGGTATAGGGGGCTGTGCTTCGAATCAAGAATGGGGCTATGCGGATAGTAATGGTAAGTTTAAGAGCTTCAATGAAAGCTTTGATGATCTTGATGCGTTTAATCAAGGCATCACACCCAATATCGGTGGAAACTCTATGAGAGAATCGCCAGCGATTCAAGAAGCCACGATGCGTCCTTATCAAGTCGGTGGGAAATGGTATTATCCCGAAAAAGTGAGCTTGGGTGATAAGTTTGACGGCTATGCGAGTTGGTATGGACCAGATTTTCATGCTAAAAAAACCTCTAATGGTGAGACTTACAATATGTATGCGCACACCGCTGCTCATAAAACCTTCCCAATGAATACGGTTGTCAGGGTGCTAAATGTCGAAAATGGCAAAAGCACGATTGTGCGCATCAATGACAGAGGTCCTTTTGTGGAGGGGCGTATCATTGATTTGAGCAATGCAGCAGCTCATGACATTGATATGGTGAAAGTCGGCACAGCTAAGGTGCGTTTGGAAGTAATTGGCTTTGGCGGTGTGGTGAATAAAGATTCTAAACAAAGTGTGCAAAGCATTGAAAGTGATGATATTTTAAGCGGAGAGTTTAAAGTCGATAAGACGCCAAAATCTGTGAGTGGAGGGGATTTTGCCATTCAAGTAGGGGCATTTCGGAAAAAAGAGGGAGCGCAAATCACACAAGAGAGATTCTCGCATCTCCCTCCCTATCAGAGTGTGATTAAGGAATTTGAGCTTGAGGGTGCACCGATTTATCGGGTGTTTTTGCGAGGATTCCAAAGTGAGAAAGAAGCGCGTGATTTTTTAAAGACAAATACACAGATTCAGGGCGGATTCTTTATCCGTGATTAGATTCTCTAAACTATGTAAGGAGGAGCAATGATAGAACTCTCACGCACAACAAAAGAGACGGACATTCAAGTGCGATTAGAAGTGTATGGGCAAGGCGCAGCGAAAATAGATTGTGGGATTGGATTTTTTAATCATATGCTTGAATCTCTTGGTAAGCATTCATTAATGAATCTCGAGATTTGCTGTAAGGGCGATATTTGTGTGGATTTTCATCACAGCGTGGAAGACTGCGGGATTGTTATTGGGGAGGCATTAGCACAAGCGATTTATCCGATTAAGGGTATTGAGCGATTTGGTAATGCCTCTGTGCCAATGGACGAAGCGTGTGTGGAGTGTGATATTGATATAAGCAATCGTCCTTTTTTGGTTTTTGATACGAGTGCTTTTAATGAAAGTTTTAAGGGCAAAGTGGGTGATTTTGATGTGGAGCTTGTCGAGGAGTTTTTCCGCGCAGTGTGTTTTAATGCTAGAATCAGTGTGCATTTGGTCTTAAAACGCGGTAAAAATTTGCATCATATTATTGAAGCGATGTTTAAAGCCTTTGCAGTGAGTTTGCGAAGAGCATTGGCTCATAATGAGAGAATCTCCATTCCCTCTACCAAAGGTGTCGTATGATTAAATTGCTTGTGTTTGATGTCGATGGGACATTAAGTGATGGGAGAGTGTATTATTCGCAATCGGGTGAAGAGATGAAGAGCTTTAATATCAAAGATGGCTTGGCTATTAGTGTTTGGAATCGTCAGCTTAAAAGACAGAGTGCCATCATCACGGGTAGAGAATCTACGATAGTGCAAAATCGTGCGCAAGAGCTAGGAATTGCACATATTTATATGGGGGTGAGTGATAAGGCACAAAAGATTCAAGAATTGCTTAAAGAATTGCATCTCAAGCCCTCTGAAGTTGCTTGTATTGGCGATGACTTGAATGATTTGGGTATGTTTAAGATGTGTAAGGCTTATATGCCTAAAGATGGCGCACAAGCACTAAAAAAATATGCCTTTAAGATTCTCAAGCATAAAGGTGGAAAGGGTGCTGTGAGAGAGATGATTGAAGATGTATTAAGAATCAATGGAGATAAAAAGCTTGAAAAATATTATTCATAGAGTTTATGCCTTCTTTTTTAGCCTATTGGCATTAAGCCTTTTGAGCATTATATTTTTTACCTCTAATGAGGAGATTCACCAAAATATTGGCAAAGAAGTGCCCAATATCGAAATCAATGACTTTACGCTTTATTTGATTAATTCTCAATATTTTCAATCTTTTTCTTATGGAGCAAAAGCTATGCGCTATAACGATCATGAGGAAATTTATGATCTTTTTGTTGAACAATATAATCCGCAAAGTGCTAATGAATTTATTTATGCCCCATTTGTAGTTAATAAAGAGGGACGATATACCTTTTCTCAAGGTGCAAATTATCTGCGTGAAGACGGCTTGCATTTTTGGAGTGAAGATGGCACTTATGATTATAATAATAGAATCTTCCAGGGCAAGGGTGCTTTTCATTTGATAAACAACACGGCAGATACCAAAGGAATCAATATTTTTTACAATGCATTTAGTAATGAAGTCCGTGCTGATAATATTAAAGCGGATATACAAATAGGGAGAAGTTTTTGAGAATCTTCCTTATATTTTGTTGTTATTTTTTAGGGCTTTTTGCTGATACACTTGAAGTGAGCGCAAAAAAATTTACCTCTGATGTGCAAAAAGGTATTACAGAGCTTAGCGGTGAAGTCCTTGTCATCAGAGGGGAAGATCGACTATGGGCGGATCAAGTCATTATAGAGACAAATAAAAAGCGTCAGCCTCAAAAATATACTGCTACGGGCAATGTGCGATTCTATGCAAAACTTCCCGATAAAGAGGTGAGGGGTCAAGCAAAGAAAGCCATTTATGATGTGCAAAAAGATGAGTATCAATTCATTGATAGCGCAAGTATTGAAGAAGTGGGCAATAAAAACCTCATCACAGGGAATCTGATTGTTTTTAATATGAAAACGCAAGAGGCTAGTGTAAGGGGTTCAAGTCATCGTCCGGGCGTTATTACTTTCACTATGGATAGTATAAAAAGTAGTAATCCCCCTGCACAAAAAGAATCGCAATGAATACGCAAGAATCTGATAATCCCATCATAATCAAAAAAGCTTCATTTATAAAGAGTGCCAATGATTTTCATAATGCGCCTGCTCCGCATTATTCAGAGATTGTTTTTTTAGGGAGAAGTAATGTCGGGAAAAGCACATTGATTAATACGATTCTCAATGAGAATCTTGCCAAAAGCTCTTCAACGCCGGGTAAGACGCAATTAATCAATTTTTTTGAGACATTGTGGGAGATTCAAGGGCAGATTGTGCCTTTGATTTTTGTTGATTTACCCGGTTTTGGTTATGCCAAAGTCAGCAAGGATACAAAAAAACATTGGGAAAAGAATCTCCTCCAATTCTTGCTCAAACGCGATTGTATTAAGCTTTTTTTGCATTTGGTTGATGCGCGACATCAAGATCTTGCAATTGATCAGCAAGTAGAGGGATTTTTACAAGAAATTTGTCGCAATGATCAGCAGATATTGCGTATTTATACTAAATGTGATAAACTCAATCAATCTCAAATCCATAAAATTGCTCAAAGTGCTTCTTCTACGCAAAGTCTTTGCGTGAGTGCGACAAATAGCAATCATCGGAAGCTGACATCAATAAAGCAGCTACGAGGCGTGATTTTACAAAAAGTTTTAGGATATTCATAATGCAGTTTGAAATTATTAAGCCCACACTTGCTCATATTCCACAAATGCGAGAAATTGTAAGCATTGAAGTAAGAAACGGCATTATTTTAGAACGTAGTGAAGATGAAATGGCAAATGCCATACGCTCTTATCAGCTTGCAGTGGCAGATTCAGGAGAGATTGCAGGATTTTGCGCACTTTATATCTATTCAACTTCATTGGCTGAAATCCGCTCACTTGTTGTTCGTGAAGATTATAGAGGAGAAGGGCTTGGAAGCAAACTCGTGCAAAGGGCTATTGATGAAGGCAAAGAGCTTGGCGTGAAAGAGATTCTCACGCTAACCTATCGGGCTTCATTGTTTCAAAGGTTAGGTTTTGCTATAATAGAAAAATCATTTTTACCAAATCATAAAATATGGGCGGATTGTATCAAATGCAAACATTTTCCAATATGCGACGAAATAGCTTTAATAAAGACATTTTAAAAGCTGTTATACTTTTTGCCGGATTGTGTATTTATGAAAGCATTGCAAGTATGCTGGTTTTTTTGCCTCCGCTTATCGGGATATGTTTGATTTTGTTTATCCGTTTTGATCAATCTGATAATTTTTATTCTTTTTTGGCTATTGCGTGTGCAGTGATTTTTGTTGAGATTGAAAACAATATCCCCTTAGGATTTTTGCTTGCTGTGTTTTTATTTTTATCCTTGTTAGTGATTCCAAAGATTCAAGTGATACTTAATACACCAAAAATACTTAAACTTGCCTATGTTGCCCTTGCATATTTAAGCTATTATTTTATTATTGAAATTCTTGATTTGATTGTGGGTGTGAATTTTTCTTGTAGTTTTCTTATGATTCTCTATTTTATTGCACTTGAAATGATTGTGGCGATTTTCTTATGAATTTGCGTTATAAAATTTCTATCATTTTTTTTGTCATCGTATGGTTTATTATTATTGTCAGATTGTTTGTTGTGAATATCATTAATCACGATTATTATGAAAAACTTGCTGAAAAAAATATCACCAAAGTAGAAGTTTTGATGCCTATGCGCGGTTATATTTTGGACCGCAATGCCGAGACTTTGGCGATTAATGAATTAGGATTCTCTGTTTCGTTATTGCCTAGAATCCGCGACAAACAAGTCCTTGAAGCAGAGATTCGTAGGATTGTAAAATTTATTCCTCATCTTGATGAACAGAATCTGATCAAATTATATAAAAAATCAGATCATGCTTATAATCACGCGCCCGTTGAGTTGGTGAGTTTTGTTTCTTATGCGGAGATGCTAGGCATTTATAGCTATCTCAAACGCTCATCAAATATTGTTATCACAGCAAATAAAAAGCGACTATATCCTAATGAAAGTATTGCCTCACATGTGATTGGCTATGTCGCTAAGGCAAATGATCAAGACATACGCAATAATCCTTTATCCCAATACACCAAAATCATCGGAAAAGAAGGTATTGAAAAGACCTATAATACCTTTTTGCAAGGTGAAGCAGGTTATAAGAAATCACATATTAATGCGTTTTATAAAGAGATTGAAATCTTGCAAGAAGATGAGATTCTCCAACGCAACGACTTGCATTTGACGCTTGATATTAAACTTCAAGAAAGTATTGATGCGCAATTTCAAGAAGCATCGGGGGCGGTGATAGTAATGGACGCCCGTAATGGAGAGATTCTTGCGGCAGGCAGTTATCCAGAGTATAATATTAATTATTTTGTTGATGGTATCAGTCATAAAAATTGGCGAGATTTGCAAGAAAATGTTCATAAACCCTTGATTAATAAATTTGCTAATGGGCGTTATCCTCCGGGATCTGTGATTAAAATGGGTATGCTTTTGGCATTTTTGGAATACACAGGCATTGATGAAAACACGGTGATTAAAACGCCGCCTTTTGTTGAAATTGGTGGGAGGAAGTTTCGAGATTGGAAGGCAAGTGGGCATGGCAGTGCTGATGCAGTGAAAGCGATTCGAGAATCTGTCGATGTGTATTTTTACCAGCTTTCCCAAAAAGCGGGGATAGAAAATATGGCGACAACCTTGCACCAAATGGGCATAGGTGAGCGCACAGGTGTGGATATTCCTAATGAAGCAAGTGGCATATTGCCCACACCCGAATGGAAGTTAAGACGTTATGGTGAGGATTGGTATACTGGAGATACAATTGTTACATCTATCGGACAGGGGTATTTTCTGACTACGCCTATTCAGATTGCTCGATATACTGCGCTTATTGCATCAGGCAAGCTTGTAACACCTCATTTTGCAAAGAGCTTTAATGAAACACCTGCAGAGTTTCCTATTCGCGATATTTTGAATGATACGCAAAAGTCCAAACTTCCCGTTTTGCGTAAGGGTATGTATCAAGTTTGTTCTGTTCCGGGTGGAACGGCGTATTATCGCACACAAGGCACAAGAGTGAGTTTGGCATGCAAAACAGGGACGGCACAAGTCGTGGGAATCCCTCAAGATGTCCAAAAGCGGATTAAAGAATCTGATATGGAATATTTTCATCGTTCGCATTCTTGGATTACAGCATTTCTACCTTATGAGAATCCACAATATGTGGTTACGATTCTTATAGAGCATGGAGGAAGTGGTGGAAACGGCGGACCTGTGCTTGTCAAGATTGCTAATAAACTTAAAGAGTTAGGCTATATTAAATAAACTTAAAGGACAGATTATGGGACATCTTGTAGATTCTAAAACGATCTTAGTTACCGGTGGCACGGGGAGTTTTGGTAAAAAGTTTGTGCAAGAAGTGCTTACTCACCATAACCCTAAAAAAATCATCATTTATAGTCGTGATGAATTAAAACAATACGAAATGAAACAAGCTTTTGACGATAAGCGAATGCGTTATTTTATCGGTGATGTGAGAGACAAAAGTCGCTTAGAAGTCGCACTTTCTGGTGTGGATATTTGTATCCACGCCGCAGCCTTAAAGCATGTCCCCATTGCAGAATATAATCCAATGGAGTGTATTAAAACCAACATTGATGGCGCGAGCAATGTGATTAGCGCGTGTTTGAGCAATGATGTCAAGCATATTATTGCCCTTAGCACAGACAAGGCTGCTAACCCTATTAATCTTTATGGAGCGACAAAGCTTTGCTCGGATAAACTTTTTGTTACTGCAAACAATATCAAAGGAAGCAAAGCATCGAAGTTTAGTGTGGTTCGTTATGGTAATGTTGTGGGTTCAAGGGGTTCAGTGATACCATTTTTTAAAAAACTTATCAGTGAGGGGGCAAAAGAGTTGCCTATCACCGATGAGCGTATGAGTCGTTTTTTTATCACACTACAATCAGGGGTGCGATTTGTTTTGGATAGTTTAGAGAGAATGCATGGAGGGGAGATTTTTATCCCAAAGATTCCTAGCGTGAAGATTGTAGATTTAGCCCGCTCCCTTGCGCCACAATTGCCTTTAAAGGTGATTGGCATACGCCCGGGTGAAAAATTGCATGAAGTGATGGTGCCTAAAGATGATTCTCATTTGTGCGTAGAGTTTGAACATTTTTTTATTATTATGCCTACAATTAATTTTCAAACGCCTATTGATTATCATCAAACACTTAGAGGAGAGCAAGGAAAGCCCGTATCATCAGGATTTGAATACAGCAGTGATAAAAACGAATGGTGGTTGGATTCTCAAGAGATTCTCAAAATTATAGAAAAATGATAAAATTTTAAGCTAAACATCAGAAAAAACATTTTACAATTCTTTCGCTTTAAATTCTCATTAAAGGAATGAAAATGATAGAAAAAGATATTGTTAAAATGCTCAACGAGCAAATTGCAAAAGAAATGTATGCGGCTAATCTCTATTTGAGTATGAGTTCTTGGTGTTATGAAAATAGCTATGATGGTGCGGGTTTGTTTTTGTTCCAACACGCCGATGAAGAAAGTAGCCATGCTAAGCGTTTGATTACTTATCTTAACGAAACAGATTCTAAAGTCAGTATCGCACAAATCCCTGCTCCAGAATCAAGCTTTAATGGGCTTTTAGATGTGTTTGAAAAAACTTATGCGCATGAGCAAAAAATCACACAATCTATCAATGAGCTTGTAGATTTTACATTGCAAAAGAAAGATTATGCTACATTTAATTTCTTGCAATGGTATGTGAGTGAGCAACACGAGGAAGAAGCATTGTTCCGTGGGATTGTCGATAAAATCAAACTCATTGGTTCAAGTGGTGATGGACCTTACTTGGCTGATCGATTTATTAAAGACCTTACCTCAAAATAAGCTTTTCCGTGCTAGATTCTATAAAATATTATAGAATCTAGAAGGAATATAATGCAAACGCTTTTTAAACACAAAAAAATCCTTATCCTTACCAGTGCTTCTATTGCTCTTTATAAGATTCTTGACCTTATCAGCACATTGAGAAAATATGACGCTCATATAAAAGTCGTGATGAGCCCAGAAAGCGAAGCTTTTATCGCACCTCTTAGCTTTGAAGCACTTAGTCAAAATATCGTTCTTACGCAAGAGAGTCAATCATGGACAGCAGAGGGTGCAAACCATATTTCTTATGCCAAATGGGCAGATGTCGTATTGATCGCTCCAGCGACAGCAAATACAATTGCCAAAATTGTTGCAGGTATTGCCGATAATGTGATGCTCTCAACCCTGCTTGCGACTAATGCACCAAAGATTCTCGCTCCTGCGATGAATACGCAAATGCTCCGCGCCCCTCAAACACAAGAAAATATCCATAAATTACAAGCAATGGGCTATCGCATTGTAGATTCTCGTGTGAGTAAGCTTGCTTGCGGCGATGAAGGGGAGGGTGCAATAGCCGATGTGAATCAAATCATTTTTGCCCTTGCTTCAAGCTTGAGTTGTGATTCATTTTGGACAGAAAAAAGAGTGATTATCACCGGTGGAGGTTCGATTGAAAATATTGATGAGGTGCGCTATATTTCCAATCATTCTAGCGGCAAACAAGCGAGTTTTCTCGCACTCGCACTTTATTTGCGTGGAGCAAAAGTGAGTTTGATTGCAAGCTCTTTTCCTGTCATTTTACCTCTAGGAATAAAGCAGATTCCTGCCCAAAGTGTGCAAGATTTTTCTTGTGCAATTCAAACAGAGATTAATCAGAATCTTGCAGATTGTATTGATTCTAAACCTATCATCTTTATGGCGGCGGCTCTTGCTGACTTTATCCCTATGCAGTCTTTTCAAGGAAAACTCAAAAAAGAACAAGTCGGCAAGCACCTTGAAATCACTTGCGAGCAATCTCAAGATATTCTTTTGGGTTTAGATTCTTCGTGCGTTTGCAAGATTGGCTTTAAAGCCGAGCTTGATGCACCTAATGCTTTGCAGTCGGCAAAAGCAATGCTTACACAAAAACAATGCGAAATGGTGTGTTTGAATGTGATTAGCCCTACTTGTCCTTTTGGGGGAGATTCTAATCGTATGACGCTTATTGCCAAAGATGAGGTGTTTGAAGTAGGGGAATGCTCTAAATTTGACACAGCCCTAGCCATAGCTGATTTTTACAAAAAGATAGCAAGCCGATGATCCCTAGACTTACGCAAATCACACAGCTGCTTCATACAGCCGCAAAGGAAAAGCATTTTAACGCTTCATTGCCCCTTACGATTAAGGTGTTGGCAAAACTTAAAGGGGATTTGTATTTGCTACAAATTGGTTCGCAAAAAATTGAGACAAAAAGCCATAAAGAGCTTTTAATCGGAGGGAGATATTGGGGTGAAATGGGAAAAAGCTCCTTAGGACATATTGCTTTGCGTAATCTTGTGATGCAGCCGCAGATTCTACAATCTTTCCAACACTCTCCTTTGCATTTTTCGATTGATGATTTGAAGTCATTGTTTTCACTAGAAGAACAAACCGAAGAAAGTAATATTTTTGAGGATTTTAAAGATTTTATTCTCCAAAAACTTGCTAGTGCATCAAGTAAAAATGAATTTTTGTTTTTAAGCAATATGCTTTTAGCACTAAAAAGCGGAGTGCTTAATCTGATTGTGGGTGAAAAAGAAAATATTTTGCAGGTGAAAAAAATTGCTACAAATAAAGTAAGATTCACTGCAATAATGCCTGTTTTGGGTATGATTGAGGGTGAAATCACACATCAAAATCAAGACAATATCCTTGATATAAAAGTGCTATACGAAAGCACAAAAGAGATTTTGGAAAAGAATCTCGAGGATATTAGAGGATTTAAAGTCGGTGTGATTAGGCTTGATCAAAATATCAAACCTATGTATGAGTTTAAGGAGCAGCTTTTAGACATCAAAGGATAAGGAGTTTTAATGATGCAACCAGATTATCAAGGATTTGTGAGTGTTGCCAAGTCGGCATTAAAAGGGAGAATCTACACGGATTATTTGCGGCGATTTGCCTATGGGACAGATGCGTCTTGCTATCGTTATGTCCCGCAAGTCGTGGTGAGAGCGAAAAATGAAAAAGAGATTTGTCAGCTTTTTAAATGGAGTTTGCGCTTCAATGTTCCTCTTAGTTTTCGTGCTGCAGGGACAAGCCTAAGCGGACAAGCTTGCAGTGAGGGCGTGCTTGTGCTTGCGAATAGTTATTGGCAGGATATGAAGTTTGTTTTCAATCCTTCAGATTCTGAATCTAAGCATAAAAAGGCTTCTTCACGCAATTCTATGTCCGCAGATTCAGAAAGTCCCCAATCTATTTGGCTCTCTTGTGGTGTGATAGGTAGCGATGCAAATGCTGCGCTTAAACCCTTTGGGAAGAAAATCGGACCTGATCCTGCGACAATCAATAATGCAATGATTGGCGGGATTTTTTCGAATAACTCTAGCGGAATGTGTTGCGGTGTAAAGCAAAATAGCTACAATACGATTAAGTCAGTGCGCGTGATTTTGCATGATGGTTTTGTGCTTGATACGAGCGATGAAAAGAATCTCCACACATTTATGCGCACACATAAAGGCATGGTGGATTCTCTACTTGCCTTGCGAGAGCAGATTCTTGCAGATTCTAAACTTAAGGCATTGATTAAGCGTAAGTTTGCGATTAAAAATACGACCGGCTATAGCCTCAATGCGTTGCTTGATTTTAGTGATATTAAAGATATTCTCAATCACATTTTTATCGGAGCGGAAGGGACTTTGGGCTTTGTTTCACGCGTAGAGTATGAATGCGTGGAGGATTATGCTTTTAAGGCTTGTGCATTGCTTTTCTATGAGAATCTGCTTGGTGCGTCAGAAGCAGTGAAGATTCTCGCGCATAATGAGGATATTGTGAGTGCTGCAGAGATGATGGATTATGGTTGTTTGGACGCAGTGAGCCATTTGGAGGGTATCCCAGAGATTATTTTTCGTGCAAAAAAAGGGAATTGCGCCTTGCTTGTCCAGCTTGAAGATTCTACAAAAGAGGGTTTAGAATCAAAGGTTAGTCGTATCAAATCCGCACTCAAATCCGCTCCCAGTCTTTTTGGCGAGGAGTTTAGCTATGATTCTAAGCAACAAGATTCATGGTGGAAAATCCGCAAAGGATTATTGCCTATTTCGGCTTCGACAAGGCGCAGTGGAAGCACGGTGATTACAGAGGATATTTGCTTTGAGACAGAATCTTTCGCGCCGGGTATGGAAAAAATCACCACGCTTTTTGAGAAATATCATTTTGAAGGTATTATCTTTGGACATGCGCTCTCTGGCAATGTGCATTTTATTATTACACCGCTTTTAGGCGATGATACAGAAAGGGAGAATTTCGCGCGTTTTATGGACGATATGGTGGATATGGTGGTGTCGTTAGGCGGTAGCACAAAAGCCGAGCATGGCACAGGGCGAATGATGGCGCCTTTTGTGGAAAAGGAATGGGGTAAGAAAGCATACGCACTCAATCGGCGTATTAAGGAGATTTTTGACGCAAAGAATCTTATCAATCCTGATGTGATTATTTGTGATGACAATACAATCCATTTAAAGAATCTCAAACCTGCCAATGCTATTGAGGATTTTATCAACCAATGTATGGAGTGTGGTTTTTGCGAGAAAGTTTGTCCTAGCAAAGATTTGACACTCACACCACGACAGAGAATCGCCGTGCGCAGAGAGATTGCGCGACTTGAAGAGTTAGAGGCAAAAGGGCTTTTAGAGGATAAGATTACAGATTCTGTCATACAAGAATCTGCACAAGATATGCGACAATCCACCCAAAGTCTCTCTCCAAACTCTGCTTTAGAATCTTCGCAAGAATCTCTTCACGAATCATCACCCAATCCCGCTCAAATTGATTCTCAATCATCTTATGCTCATTCATTCATGGATACACTTAAAAGCAACGCAAATATGATCGTGGAAAAAGGCACAAAAGACATTGCTTCTAAAATCGCCAAGCACCAGACCCATGCACCCCTAACGCAAAAAGAGATTCTGAAAGAGCTAAAAAAAGGCTATGCTTATTTTGGTGTGCAAACTTGCGCTACTTGTTCGATGTGTGCTTCTTTGTGTCCTTTGGAGATTGATACCGCAAAGATTGCTTCTAAGCTTAAGCGTGAGCAAGCAGGTTTTGTGGCAAAAAGAGTCGCAAATAATCTTGCTACGCATTTGCCGCGCACGATGAAATGGGGAAGAAATGCAATTAAAGTGGCGAATTTTGGCAGTAAATATTTAGGTGCAGGTATTGCAAAATCTCTTAGCAAGGGCGCACATAAGGTTTTTTCTACGCCCATTGTCCCGACTTTTATGCCTAAACCCAACACCTATATGCTTGAATCCAAAACATCGCCTGAAAATAAAAGCAGTGTGATTTATTTTAGCACTTGCATCAATCGAATGTTTGCACCATCGGTGAAAATGCCCGATAAGCGTCCGATCCAAGAGGTGTTTGAAAATGTATGCCGTAAAGCAGGCGTGAATGTCCTTTATCCACAGAATCTCGAGAATCTGTGCTGTGGTAAGGCATTTAAGGATTATCAAAAACCAAGTGATGAGCTTGCGTATGAGACTTATAAAGAGCTTGTGATTAGTGCAAGTGAAGAAAAGCTTGATATTGTGTGCGATCATAGTGCTTGCACTTATGAATTGCTCAAGCGTGTGGAGGAGTTTGCTAAGCATAGCGGTATTTCAATCAAACTCTATGATATGCCCCAATACATTGCACAAGTGCTTCTGCCTAAGCTTTCTATCGCGCCTTTGGAGGAAAATATCGGGCTATATATGATGTGTGCGACCAAAAAGGGCAAATGGAGTGATACGCTCTATCAAGTGGCTAAAGCTTGTATCAAGGGAGAAATCATAATCCACCAAAAGACCGAATGCTGCGGTTTTGCGGGGAATAAAGGCTTTACTACGCCTGAACTTAATGAAAGTGCGCTAAAAGAGTTTAAGGCATTTTATGAGGGATTGGGTGATAAAAAAATCTCTCACGGATACGGTAGCTCTAGCACTTGTGAAATTGGACTAAGCGAACAAAGCGGCTTTGGCTGGCAGAATCTGATTTATCTTGTGGATAAATGCTCTCAATAAGTAAAATCTTCTAAAGCTTTATATCAATGTGAGCAAAGAATCTTATCATTCTTTGCTCATCATACTTCTTTACCTTGATGCAATCTCTGCAAACAACATATTAAACGACTATCTTTTGCTCTCAATTTAAGCCAATTTTCAGTGGGGGGGGGGGGTATAATTTCATTGTAGTAACTTAATGAGGAAAGCAATATGAAACCTAGTATGACAAATTTAAGTGCATTTGTGGGGAATCAAAATGTGCAATTTTCAATCCCTATGTATCAACGAAATTATGTGTGGGAAAGAATAAACTGTGAGCAGATGTTGGAGGATATTGAAGTTCTTGCAAGGGACACAAATAAAACACATCACTTTGGAATGATTACTTTTATCCAACATAGCAAAAATGATGCGCATGGCAATATGGAATTTGTGATTGTTGATGGACAACAAAGGATTACGACCACAATGCTTTTGCTGAAAGCTATTCATGGTGAAACCAAAGATGCAATCATCAAACAAAAAATTGAGAATATGCTCAAAGATCAAAACAAAATGAGATTAAAACCAATTGAGTCTGATAGAAAGGCTTATGAAGCCCTTATGAATGATCAACCCACTTCAGACTATATGCAGTCTGATATTATCAAAAACTATAATTTTTTCAGAAATGCTATTAAAAAAGATAATGAAATATTGGAAAGAATTTATGGTGCTCTAGCGCGCGTAGATCTTTTTGGTATTTGCCTTGAAAATGGTATTGATGATCCTCAAGTTATATTTGAACGAATAAATGCTACAGGAGTGCGTTTAAAAGGTATAGATTTGATTCGTAATTATTTGATGATGTGTAAAAATTCTGATGAACAAGCAAGGCTTTATGAAAATTATTGGAAGCCAATGGAAGAATACACGGAAATGGAGAAACATACAGAATCTTTTATAGTAACATATCTAAGAATATATTATGGTGCTTCTGTAAAAGAAAAAGATGAAAGAGCATTGTATAAAAAATTTAAATCTCATCATAGAGACAGATTTGAAGAAGATACAGAAAAACTAATGCAGGAAATGTGTAATTATGGAAGAATTTATCAGATATTTCTTAAGAAGAAATTTAAGTTTGCAAATACTCCAGCTACCCTTAAACAAATGGAGCAATTAAAACAAAGAATACATACGATTGTGGATATTGGATTTGGTGTATCTTATCCTTTGGTTATGCGATTAATTAATGATTTTGAGAAAGGAGTTTTGGATTTTGATAATTTTGACGCTATGTTAGCAACGCTTATAAGTTACTATGTGCGAAGAAATATTTATAGACTTGGCACAGAGGCACTTAATGACATCATTTATCCACTTTATTCAAATTTAATAGAAAGTGGTAATTTAAGCAATACTAGAATGCAAAGAATCTTGGGAGAGAAAATGGGAAGAGAGACTTTTCCAAGTGATATGCAAATCAAAGAGAGTTTTCTAACATGGACTGCTTATTCTAAAGGAAAAAATTTTATCACAAGATTAGTATTGATAGAGATTGAAAAAAAGATTAATAAAGACGGCTTTGATGAATCTAAAGCCACCATAGAGCATTTTTATCCGCAGACACCGACAAAAGAGTGGCGTGCATTAGTCGGGGAGGAGTATGAAATTTTAGAGAATATGTATCTCCATACAATCGGGAATCTTTCCCTTACAGGGCAAAATGGAACTCTTGGGAATAAACCCTTTTTTGAGAAAATAGAGATATTTCTTGAGCATGGCTCTTTAAAGCTTAATGAGTATTTTACCAATATGGATACTTGGGGGATAGAGCAAATTAAAGAAAGAGCAAGGTATTTGGCAGAGCGATTCTGCGAAGTGGAGATTTTTAAGGATTTGCCAAAAGAATATCGCAAGAGAGCTGTTTTTAAAACATTGAGTGATGATTTGACACATTTTTATTTTAACAGATTATTTTTGCCTAATGGACAAGGACATAATGTAAAAATCCTTAAAGATTTAGCACAAATCATCGTAGATTATTTGTATCAGTATCATCGTGGAGTAGTCGAAGAAGCGACAGATGAGAATCTTGGCTATATTGAATTTGATGAAAAAAAGGCTAAGTTTAGAGACAAAGATGGCATACTAGTTGTAAAGTGTGAAAAAGGCGGATTTTGGTTTATCTCAAGTGCTTCCGCACGAGATACGGGGAAGAATCTTGCTCATTTCATAGAATCTTGTCGCCTTAATCCACAAGATTTCATATTGGAGAATTAAGCCGTGATTTATGAAATCCTGTGCGACTATATATCAGCGCGTTTTAGCCGCAAAGAATTAAGCACGACAATGAGTGAGCTTAGACTCATTGAGAGTGCCGCAATGAGAGGGATAATCAGCCCACACAACGCAAGAGGGATCGTTAAGGCATTATAAATAATGCTTAAAAGGATATTTTGTTTGATTGTTGAGAATGTCTTGCGTGCAAGGATAAATGCGCGATTAAGCGTGGAGAGCTGGTCATCAAGGATCACAACATCACTGCTTAAAATCGCAATATCACTTCCTGCACCCATTGATATTGCAATATCACTTTGACTAAGTGCTGGTGCGTCATTGATACCATCGCCGACCATCACGACAATCTCATCGGGGTGAGCGGCTTTGTATGATTGAATCCATTCGTTTTTTTGTAAAGGTGAAAGTGCGAAATAATAGTCTTTAATATCAAGCATTTGCGCGATTTCAGCGACACTTTCTTGACGATCCCCGCTTAAAAGTGCTGTCTTAATGCCTTGAGAATGTAATGATTCTATAAGCATTTTTGCGTCATCTTTGAGCTTGTCTTTTAATGTAATAATTTCCAAAAGTTCGCTTTTTTGTGAATCTGTATCTTTGATGCCAAAGCCAAAAACCATACAATCGCCAAGGTCAAGTTTAGGCAAGGCAATGTCTTGTGATGACAAAAAGGTAAGATTCCCACCAAAGAGGGTTTTTGTTTGCCCATTGATTATCACTTGAGCTTGAATCCCTTGCGCGTCAAATTGTGTAAAATCACTCAATGTGTATTCTGTGTGAGATTCGCAATTGTGCGATTCTTGCGCGCATTGCTCATCAAGGTATTCTTTGATGCCTTCTGCTACGGGGTGTTTGCTCAAACGCACAAAAGCAAGGAGCAAAGACCTGTCATATTGTGCGTAGAGATGTGTTTTTTGCACTTTGGGTTCGCCTTGCGTGAGTGTGCCTGTCTTGTCAAATACGACTAAATGGCTTTTGGCAAGAGTTTCGAGGAATTGTGCTTGTTTGAATAACACATTGTGCTTGTAAGATTCCCCAATGCCTACTACCGTGGCAATGGGCGTAGCCAGAGCCAAAGCACAAGGACAAGCAATAATAATCACTGAAATGCTAATCATCAATGCCCGCTCAATGCTCACTTCACCGATAAAAATCCAGCTTAAGAATCCTAATAATGCGATTGTAAGAATAGTGCGTGAGAAATATTGCGAGATGCTATTAGCGAGATTCTGAATGTGCGGGCGGTAAGAGAGCGAAGAGGAAACAATGCTGATAATATGGCTCATCAAGCTTTGCGAGAAAGCTTTTGTCGCCCGATAATAGATTTGATGATGCAGATTGACATAGCCTGAAAGCACTTCATCACCGCTTTTTTGTTCAATAGGCAATGATTCTCCACTGATAGCTTTTGTATCAAAAAGCGCATTTTGGCTTAATAGCACGCCATCAATGGCGATTTTTTCTCCTGCAAGGACGAGTAATACATCGCCCACTTGCACTTCTTCGGGTGATTTGGTGCGCACTTGATTTGGATTATCTTGCTCACATACTTGCACGCTTGTGGGTAAAAAATGCGTAAGTTTATCCAAACTATCACCCGCATTTTTGCGCGCACGCACTTCGAGGAATTTCCCAATCAATACAAAAGTGATGATCATACTCACAGATTCAAAGTAAGTCTCCCCGCTGTGTGTGATTGCCGCATAAATCGAATAGCAATAAGTCAAAGTCGAACCTACCGCGACAAGCAAATCCATACCAATAAAGCCATTTTTTAACCCATAATAGCTTGATCGAAAGAAAACAAAGCCCGAATAGAAAAGCGCGGGTGTGCATAGGATAAAAGAGGCGAGATTGAGTATATCTTTGGCATTTTCATCAATGCCTAGAAAATATCCGCTGTATTGTGCAATCGCCACCCACATAATGTTCATTGTGCAAAAAAGAGCGACAATCACACGAATATAATATTCATTCATTTGTTTTTTGTCTTGGCTTTCTTGCAGTCTTGCGTCATAGGGATACGCATCATAACCGATAGAGCGGATAAGTGCAATGATTTCACTTAATGCGAGTTTGGAATGATCCCATACAATCGTGGCTTTATTGTTTGTATAATTGATATGCACTTGTTGGATTCCCTCTTGTTGTAAGAGGATATTTTCGTTGAGCCAGATACACGCCGCGCAGTGAATCCCTGAAAGAATCAAATGCACTTCGCAAAGTGTGGGAGTATTTTTATCAGCGAGTGAGGTAACATATTTTTGATGAAATCCTGCCGTGTCAAAACGCGCCAAATCCTGATTTTCTTGCGCAATAGGTGGGGAAAGAGGTGTGTTGAGTTTATCATAAAAACTATCAAGGTGTGCTTGATGCAATAAAAAATACACACTCTCACAGCCATTACAACAAAAATAAAGCCTTTCTCCTTGCGGGTTAGATACCTCTTTGAGTTGCGATTTGTTGTATAAAAGTTGGCAATGAGAGCATTTGCATTGAGTCGAATCGGACAATTTACAATCACCATTCCTTGATTTCATTATACAGAGAATCTCGTTCTATGGCTCTTAGCCCCGCATCTTTGATTTGTGCGATGAGGTCTTCTTTACTTGCGCCGCTTTTGCTCTTAGCTCCCGCAGCGGATTGTATGGATTCTATTTCAATCGTGCCGTCCATATCATCTGCTCCAAATTCTTGTGCGACAATGGCGAGATTCAGTCCTAAAGTCGCCCAATAAGCTTTGATATGAGGAATATTAGGAAGCAAGATTCTCGCAATGCTGATGGTTTTTAGAATCTCCTGTCCGCTGGGGAATTTTTGCACATTAAGAAAGTTGTTTTGTCGTTGGTAAAGTAAAGGGATAAAGGCATTGAATCCGCCCTTTTTAGATTGGACAATTGCACTATCACTTTGAGCATCACGCAATCGCAAGATATGATCGATGCGATTTTCTCGTGTCTCAATATGTCCAAAAAGCATTGTAGCATTACTCATTTTGCCCAAAGAATGCCAATATTGATGTATTTCTAGCCATCTTGTAGAGCTGACTTTTCCCTTGCAAATGAAGCTTCGCACTTTTTCATCAAAGATTTCTGCACCTCCACCGGGCATAGAATCTACCCCTACCTTTGCCATATCTTCAAGCACATTTTGATAGCCTTTGTGGGAGATTCTGTCTAAGTAATCCACTTCTGCAGCTGTCAAAGCCTTGAGGTGAATATCTGGCATGGCTTTTTTGATTTCTGCAAAAAGCTCAAAATACCAATCATAAGTATAATAGGGATTATGACTGGATACGACATGTAATTCTTTCGCACCTGCTTCGTAAGAACGGCGTGCTTGAGAGAGTATTTCATCAATACTCATTGAATAAGGGTTAGGATTTTTGCGTGAAGCTGAAAATGCGCAAAATTTGCACACATCGGCGCAAATATTGCTTGGATTAATATGACGATTGATATTGAAAAATACTTTATCCTCATATCGTTCTTTGCGTAATTGATGCGCTACTTCACCAAGCGTAAAAATATCATATTCATAAAGTTTGCTAAGCTCTTGGACGCTTAGATTCTCATTGTGCAAAACTCTTTGCAACAAATCCATAATTGCTCCTTTTGTTATACTGCTAATTAATTTGGTTCAACCGCCCGTGTAATAAAAAGCACGCGCTGAATGTTTGGATTCTACCATATTTGTATCCCATTGATTCTTTTCGGGTTTGTTTTTGATGGCAATTTCTAAAAGTTTTTGCATTTGTGCGGTGTCATTAGCAAGAATTGCTTCTTTAAGAGAGACACTTTCTTGATAATAAAGGCAAGGACAAATGACGCCATCACTCGTTAATCGGATACGATTGCAACTCTGGCAAAAATCATCTTCATGGGGAGAAATGATGCCAAAAGCATAGGCTTTTTGTGTGTGTGGGGCATTTTGGGATAGGGCATAGATTTTAGCTGGTCCAAAATGCTCTTTTTGGAGAAGTTCAAAGCTGTATTTAGTGGCGATGATACGCAAAATATCTTTGCTTGATAGCCCCTTGATAGCTGCATTCGCGTGAGTGTTTTCCATAAATTCAATAAACCGCACAAGGTAGCCGTTTTGTTTGCCAAACTCCAAGATGTCGATGATTTCATCATCATTGATGCCTAAAAGTGGCACCATATTGATTTTGATGCCTAACCCTACACGATGCGCTTCATCGATGCCCTTGAGAATCTGTGGGAGGGCATCGCATTGGGAGATTTCTTTAATGCGTTGAGGTTTGAGAGAATCAAGAGAGATATTAATCCGCGATAATCCCGCATCTTTGAGACTTGCTGCGTATTTGTAAAGAAAAAAAGCATTAGTAGTAAGTGTGATTTCAATATCTTTTTTGTAGGTGAAAATCCCCCCGATAAATTCACTTAAGTCTGGTCTTAAGAGTGGCTCTCCACCGGTGATACGAATCTTTTTGATGCCATTATCAATGGCGATTTTGATAAATTCTAGCATTTGAGGCAAAGGCAAGGCACTTTTATCAACAAAATCTTTTGGTGTGTGGGGCATACAATATTGGCATCGGAAATTACATTGTTTAGTTACGGATACGCGTAAATAATCAATAGTGCGTCCAAAGGTGTCTATAAGCATTTTATTTCCATATTGAGTTTAATTTTATTGAAACAAAATCATACAAAAAAAGATATAATGCGCAACAAAATACAAAGGTTTTTAAGGTTTTTTATGGACAAGATTCACATTCCTTGCGTGATTTTAGCAGGAGGCAAAAGCTCACGAATGGGAGAGGACAAAACACAAATGAATCTGGGAGGGATCAGTCTAACCCAATGGACTTTACGCCATTTAAGCAGTATTTTTGAGCAAGTCTATATCAGTGCCAAGACACAAGATAAATTTGCATTTGACGCATCGTTTTTGATTGAATCTGAATCAGTTTTTGCACCTATGGTCGGAATCTATAATGCTTTTATGTCTCTCAAAGATGCTCAAGAGATATGTTTTGTCAGTGTGGATACACCCTTTGTAACATCGCAAACTTTTCATGCAATCGCGCAAACTCAAGCAGATATTGTTTATGCACAAACATTGCATAAGGCTCATTATCTTATCTCTAAATGGCACTCTACGATGCTTAGTGCGCTTGAGCGGGCTTTGGATTCTCAAGATTATGCACTTCATCGCATTGTGGCTACGCATACTCATCAAGGTATTCAGGCAAGCGAGGAAGAATGTTTGAATATCAACACAAAGCATGATTATCTTTTGGCACTTCAACATCATCAAATGTTGCAACAATAGGAGTTTATGATGGCTGATGATGAAGAAAAAACCCAAGCCCCTTCCGCTCACAAAATCCAAAAGGCTCGTGAGGAGGGAAATGTCGGTAAAAGTCCCGAAATGGTGGGATTTTTTATTTTATTGGTGGGTTTGGGTATGATGTTTTTCCTCATTCCTTATTGGGTGGAGGGAGCGCAAAAAATCTTCGTCCATGTCAATGCACTTTTTAATCTCGATGTCGATAGGCGCATTTTAGGGAATCTGATGTTAAGCATTGCCTTTGAAGTGTTTGTGATGTTAGCTCCTTTGTTTCTTGCATTGATGATTACAGGTATTATTGCTAATGTCGCACAATTTGGGCTTCTTTTTTCTCCAAAGGTGATTAAACCCAAACTTTCAAAGCTCAATCCTATTTCGGGTGTAAAAAATGTGATTTCACTCAAAAAACTCCTTGATGGTTTTATGATTACGCTCAAAGTTTTTGTTGCTTTTATTGTGGCATTTGCTGTATTTGTGAGCTTTTTTAATGAATTGCCAAGCGTCTCTATGTCGGGTTTGTATGGACAAATAATGTGGTTTAGGCAAAAAGCTTTGATTCTGATTGGGGTGTTGTTGATTTTGTTTTTTGTGATGGCTGTGAGTGATTATCTGATCAAACGTTATCAATACACAAAAAGCTTAAAAATGAGTGTCAAAGAAGTCAAAGAAGAGTATAAGCAATACGAGCAAAGCCCAGAGATCAAGGCTAAAATACGACAAATGCAGCAAAAACTTGCAAGTAGGCGTATGATGCAAGAAATACCTACTGCATCAGTAGTGATTACAAACCCTACGCACTATGCCGTAGCGATTCGGTATGGTGAAAAAGAGATTGAGCATCATATGCCGCCCGTTGTCGTTGCTAAGGGTGTCGATGAGCTAGCTGTCCGTATCAAAAGTGTCGCGCGTGAATATGATATTAGAATCATAGAAAATCCCCCTTTGGCAAGGGAGCTTTATCGTCAAGCAGAGATTAATCAAGTGATACCGCAGGCACTTTTTGTATTAACTGCAAAGGTTTTGGAAGAAGTAGAGAGATTGGATTTGCTCGAGGGCAAGAAAACAATGTCAGACATTTTGGAGAAGGCTCGCAAGCTCAAGCAATAAATAATCACAGAATCTGCGCTTAGTGATTATCGTTTTCTTCTAGTTCCTTGCATATTCTTTCAAACTCTTGATAATACTTCCATGATTCTATAATATCAGAGCGGTGGGATTTGATAAGCGTAATATCCTCTTGAATCTGTTTTTTAAACGCTAAGGCAAGTTGTGGATTATTCTTTAAATAATTCAATATATCTTGCTCGCTAAAAAGATTATTTTTCAGATTCTCAATATAGCTTTGCAATGCGTGAAAGTATCTCTGGAAATAACTTTGGACAGCATCAAATAAAAGTTTGTTTTCTGTCAAGATTCTAAATTCCTCTTGTTTTATATACAAAACAAGATTCTTTTGTGGTGTATCAATACCTATAAAATTTGTCATATCTGTGAGTTTATGATCATTATTGGGGGTTAATTGGTGGGTCGTGATAAGTATTTCGATTTGTGCTTCTTGTGCATTTTTGTCAATATCTTTGGTATTTGCTCTTAAAGTGCAAGGCAACATCAATAAACCCTCATACCGATTGACTTTGCCACTAAAGGCTTTGGGATTGTTTGGCACATTGAAGTGTAGTTTCTTTGAGAGATTCACAAATGTATGAAAAGCTTTGTCCCCGCTAATCTCATCAATAGGGATAAAATGAATATCGGAAGTTGCATTTTTGAGCCAATCAAGCCTAAGTCTAAGCCCTCCAAAATCCCCCCACTGAAGTGAAAAATTATCAAGTGTTTGGAGAATGTCTATATCGGGTTTCATTTTGTAAGCTCCGCGATAATGGATTTGAGGGAAAATGATTTCACTATTTAAAGAGAGATTCTTAAATTTATCAGTTATCGGCTCTGTGCCACTGATATGATTAACACCTGTCTTTAGACGACTGATATAATCCCGAGTAACGCTAAAAATAGGGACTTTTTTATCAAGCAGGTGAGCAAATTTTTCTGCACCCTTTTGCCAAGCATTGAAAGAAAAGAGGATATTTTTGCCTTGCAAATAATGCTGATACAAATCAATATAAGCACTTTTGTAATCTCCAAATTTCCAACACACGGTGTAAAATTCAATACCTTCACAATGATGAAAGAAAGTTTCTGTTGCTTCTCCGCCCGCACAGCTATTATAAAGCCAAATGCCATTATATCCCCAAACTAAAGGCACATTCATCTCCCATGCTAATTCTGCAGGGATATTCTCATAGCTTAAGATAAGATGATGTATGGGTGTGTGTGATAGTGTATTTTTGTTGGGATTATGAGATTCTATTTTTTTATTGTG
>NZ_JROZ02000006.1 GCF_000765665.2 Helicobacter sp. MIT 05-5293 | reverse complement strand
AGATTTTAGAATCTAATCGTTTAGATTCCTCCTGTATGTTTGTATCTCCGTATTTTATTAAGAGTGGTAGTGTTTTTTGCTCTAAGTGCTTATGCTTCAAGGTATTTTAGGACATTTTTTAGTTTTATGGGGGGATAGAATCCCACCTTAAGTGTGTCAAAAAGTGTGCCAAAATATAAGGCAATTTGCTTAAAGCTAAACTAATCCCGATTTACTAATCCTTAGAGGGTGAAACATAAGCGCAATTTCACTCAAAGCCAAAACAAAAGCGCGATAAGCCAACATGGGATTATTTAAAAGAGAATTTTAAGGCTATAAGCAATTTTGGCATCTGGTATCTTAGCAGTCAAAAGCATAAGACTTCCGCTTGTGTTTGCTATGATTTTTACACCTTTAGGATTTGGCTACATTCTATCTCACTACAAACTTACACTTTTTACAAAACACAAAACATTTCACAAAACAATCACAAAATCACTTTATGCCATTTATCAGCCTTTATGTGGGGTATTTGTGTTGCATATAAATGCGGGAATGGGGATAAAGACCAATCAAAAAAGGAGAAAAAATGAAAATACACAAAATCAATTCCTACAGCAGGAACGATATTATTTATATAGATGCGACATTGGCAGATGTGGGACGCTTGCGTTTTAGCACAAAATTACGAGCGACAAAAGAAAATCTCGCTACAGTCTTACTAGAGGGCAAGAATCTTGTCTATGAATATCTGGGGCAAAATAAGCAACAACACCAACAGAAGCTTACTTTTGCTGTGATAGGCGAGGCATTCCTTGATGAGCAACCCTATCTCAAACACCAAACATTACTCAAATACAAATCCAACCTTAAAAGCATCGTTGCATACTTTGGGAGCAAAGATTTAAGACTTATCACGCAAGAGCAAGTCAAAGCCTACGCACAAGCTAATCATACTGCTTCTGCAAAAATTAATTTTCTCAACAGACTTATCACCTTTGCGAAAGATACGCACAAGCTCAACATAAAGCCGATACGATTTAGAAAGCACATCAATCAGGCAGAGCTACAAAGACAAATCCTACCTCTTAGCCTCGATGAAATCAAGCTCATTTTGTCCGTTTGCCAAGATCACTATTTTAAGCTTTTTTTGCAAGTGGCTATTTTTACAGGTATGCGCACAGGAGAGCTGTTCGCACTGACCTTTGATGATGTGGATTTTGAAAATGATAAAATCTGTGTGTGCAAATCCCAAGAGCGCGCAAGGAAAGTCATCACTTCCACGAAAACGCACAAATCCCGTTATATAGATATGCTCCCTTTAGCCAAAGCCGCCCTTTTGGAGTTGGAGCGCATACACAAAACTACGGCACAGAGAAGTGAAATGATTTTCACCTTTACCCCCGAAAATGCCTTATTCAAATGGCATACTTTACTTGAATCTCTAAATCTCGCCAAACGCCCACTTTATCAGACCCGACACACCTTTGCGACCCTTATGCTTACGCACAATGAGGAGATTCTGTGGATAAGCGCAATGCTAGGACATAAATCCTTAAGCACTACGCTTGATTATTATGTCAAATATCTCCCTCAAGCAAAAAAGCGCGCAACATTTTTAGATGATGCGTTTCAAGGAGGCATATAATGGAAATTTGCTACGAATGCACATTATGTGGGGAAGAAAACATCACTATTTTTGATGATGATGTTTGCACACCAAGCGAAATCACCATCACTTGCACTTGCATACACTGCCTCCATGAGCAAGAGATACATATATCAATCTCTCAAAGTGAGGTGTAAAATGAAAGAGCTAGAGTGTGAGATTTTGAGTAGTTTTATAAACTACCCCGAAAAGATGAATGATTTTTTTAATGTGTGTCCTAGAAAATGTTTCAGTGATGATGCCAAAGAGGCTTTAAATATTATAGAAACTCTCCAAGAAGCAAATGCCTTAAGTCATTCTAGCTTTGCCAATGCTTTAAGTGTGAAAGATTCTCAAGATGAGAATTTTTTAAATATTTTAAGTGCGTTGCCTAATCCCAATGTGGAAAACCTTGCAGCACCCTTTGTGCAAAGCTACCTTTTAGAATCCCAAAGGCAAGCAGCCCTCACTCTCTTAAGGGCGAGTGATAATAATACCTTGCTTACCTTAGAAGAAGTGATGCCTAGCATTGAACAAACCAATTACAGGACATTATCGCAATGGAAAGAGTTTTATGCAAATGCTCCCAAAATGCCAAGCTTTAAAACGGGTATTGATTTTTTGGATTCTGTATTTAATGGAGGGCTTGATGTCGCTCAATTAGTGCTTATCAGTGGCGATCCTGAAGCGGGTAAAACGACTTTGGGGTTACAAATCTTAGAATACATCGCTAAAAATAATAAAATATGCTTCTTTAGCTTTGAATTTCCTATACATCAATATCTCCAACGCAAAGCCCAAGATAAAACCATAAAAGCAGACAATATGATCATCTTGGACAATGGCTATGAGATATACCAAATAGCCCAAAATATTAAAAACCTTTACAAGCAAGGGGTGAGAGTATTTCTTATAGATTCTCAAATGCGCATCGTTAGCCCAAATGGACGCAATATGGAGGAAGAAGAAAGCCTTAAATTCTCTTGTCTTGCTAAATTGTGTCATAGCCTCAATATCCTTGTATTTCTTATCGTGCAAACAAGCAAAGGCGATAGGGATAATCCTATGGGCAGTAAAAAGGGCGGACATGAGGCGAGTATCATTATCCGCATAGAGCATGACAAGCCGGAGAATGCAAACCTAAGAGAATTTAGTGAGGATTCAAGGATTGTCATTTTAAAGAAAAACAAACAGACAGGTAAGCACTACAAAGAGCGTGTCGCTTTTGACAGCACAAAAGGTAAATTTTACTCTCTCACAAGCCAAAGTGAGCGAGAGCATTTAACAGAAATAGATTTGCCAGAGATTTTTTAAGGAGGAAGTATGAAAGCCAATATGATACAAGGCAAAAACGCGTCTTATAACAATGCTTATTATTATGTGTTTAATAACTACATATACCGCTATGACGGAAAATTAGTAGATATATGCGTCCATATAGGAGCAAGCAGATGCGAGGCAGCTTTAAAAGAGCATTTAGAGAATCACCATCACAAAAGGAGTTTATCATGATACACAAAACAAAAATCACCCAAAATTTTACTATCGTTCCAAACGATGTCATAAAGGATTCTAGCCTTAGTATCGGAGCGAGAATGCTCTATACTTTGATACTAAGTTTCCCTAAAGAGTGGAATCTTAATATTGCGCATTTGGCAAAGCTCCTTAATATCTCTGAAAATACTGCGAGAAAATACAGAAACGAGCTAGTCAATGCGAACATTATCACCTTCAAACAAGAGCTAGATTCTCAAGGCAAATTTACGCATAATTTTAGCTATTCTTGCCAAAACCTAGAGATAGAAAATATCCAAGAAATACAAGAGCACAGCCAATCTTATCCGTTTAACAAAAAACCCGTATGCGGAAAAAATGAGGACATAATAAATAATAATATTATAAATAACAAAGACTATAGCAAAAGATTGCTTTTTGTCGTTATGGAATCTTTTAGGCAATTTAGCGATACTAAAAAGCCAAAGTCCCAAAAGCTCACGCAAGATGAAATGCTCTCTCACCTCAATACGCAGGAAAAACAAGCTTACTATGACTTTATAAGCTATCGCAAGGAAAAAGGTTTTGTAGCCAAAAGCACGATGATAAGCATCACAAAGGACTTTTTGAGCTTAAAAAATGTCGGTGCAGACCTAAGGGAATGCGTGGATTTGTGTATTAATCGTGGGTGGAGTGGGATAATGTGTGCGCATAAAAGCCTTACACGCAAGCTCCATTACCCCACCTATGCAAAACCAAAGCAAAATGACGCTTTAGCCAACTTAGAGCTTTAAAAAAGGAGGCTTAAATGGATAAAAATGACTTTTTAAATGCAATCAAGAGCGATGAGCGCATCAAACTTAATGATTTCGCCGTGCAAAAGCTGGCAATCTTTTTGCGCAAGATAGATCATCAAAAGCCTGAAGATAATGGACTTTTGCAAGTGTTTTTAGTCAAGCTCTCCACCTATCAAAAATCGCGCATTTACAGCAATGATTTTTACAGACTTTTGTTTGAATGTGTGCAAGAGCAGGCAGACTTTGAAGCGAAAAATCACAAGATTAAAGACTTCACCAAGACGCGATATGAAGAAGAGGAGCTGCTGAAAAACTTTTTTATCCAAAGTCGGCTTAATGCGTTAGGATTGAGCTTTATCCAAACTTTGGGGCTACACTATGCCTAAAAATGCAAAGGTGCATACCGGTAGCTTTTATCTTGATAGTAAGATTCTGCACACCATTGAGTATTTATCGCAATATTTAAATGTGAGCAGGAGTATCATCGTAGAGCGGTCTTTATACGGAAAGGAGGAAGGATATGAAAAGGCTAAACGACACATTATGCCTAAAAAAAAGAAAGAAATTTCTTTTGAGAGAGGTAAATATAAAAAAATTAAAAAAAGCCGCAAAAAAACACAATATGAGCAAAAATCTTTATTTGATTATGTGTGTTTGTGATTACTTGAGATATGAGAAAGAGAATAATTTGCTTATCTATGCAGATTCACAGCTTTTTAGCGAAGTTTTATCACAAAAGGAGCTAGGTAAATGATAACAAACATCGCACAAATCAAAGCCCAAGCCAATATAGTGGATATTATCTCAAGCTTTATCCCGCTCAAAAAGGCAGGAGCGAACCACCAAGCAAACTGCCCTTTTCACGATGAAAAAAGCGCGAGTTTTGTTGTGAGTGAGAGCAAGGGGATTTTTACTTGTTTTGGTTGTGGCAAAAGCGGAGATGTTTTTGTCTTTATCCAAGAATACAAGCATATTTCTTTTAACGAAGCGGTAGAAGAAGTCGCGGAGCTTTGCGGGATTGAGACTATCAAATCCTATACGAAAAAGGATAATTACAAAACACTCACCCAAAAATACGAGACACTTTTTACCTATGCTAAAAACGCACTCCTAGCTAATAGCCAGGTAAGCCAATATCTTTTTAATCGCGGTTTAACCCACGATGATTTTGCGGAGTTTAGCATAGGTTTGATGCCAGAGGTAGCCACAATAAGACAGATATTTACAGAGCAAGAAGCCCTAGAGTTAGGCATATTTAAAAAACGACAAACAGGCAGTATTTATACGCCTTTTGCTCACAGAATCATTTTTGCGATACGAAACAGCGCGCATAAGATCATCGCTTTGAGCGGACGCACACACCCTTATGCGAAATTCACAAATGCCCCTAAATATATCAATTCTCAAGAAAGCCACCTTTTTAAAAAATCCCTTACCCCCTATCTTTTATCCCATGCTAAGAGTGCAATCAGTAAGAGCAAACAAGCCATTATCGTAGAGGGATATATGGACGCCATAGCCTTGCATAAATTAGGCTTTAAAAACGCCATAGCCACATGCGGGACAGCCTTAAACATAAGCTTTTTAAACACTATTATCAAAATATGCCAAGAGGTAAGCTTCTATCTGTGCTTTGATAAAGACAGCGCGGGGCAACAAGCCACAAAAAGAGCCATAGAGTTATTATTAAAGCATCGCATTTATACGAGCTATGTTTTAATCCTTAAAGGCGATTACAAAGATATAGGGGATTATTTGGAGCAGACCAAAGGGCGGATTCAAGAGCAAGAATCCTATGATTACTCCTCTTTATTTAGGGCTATTCCTATCATACAATATCTTATTTTGACGCTATTACGAGCAGCGCAAAGCCCCAAAGAAAAAGATGAGATAGTGCTTTATTGCAAAAGCCTCATAGATAATGAATCAAACTTTTATCAAAAAGAATATCTCCTTAAGACTATCAGTAGCTTTACCAAAATCCCCAAAGAGTATTTTTTAAGCAAAACTATCACCAAGCCCAATCATAGCAGAATCCTTGCTTTGCTTTATGGTATCTATAATGATGAAGAGCTTGCCTTTATCGCAAAAGAAAAGCTTGACTTAAGCGCGATACCCCAAGAATACGCAAAAGACTTGAGCGCATTTTTTGAGACACACACGCTTAGCAAAGAAGCCCTAAAAATCGCTTTAAATACAGATTATGCCCAGCAATGGCATCAAAACACCTTTTACAATGAGATAATGGAATTTAACATCGCTCATGCCAAAGTCAAACAAGCCCTTGCCAAACAAAATAAAGACATACCTAGTATTTGCGCACTGCAAGAGTATATATTAGCGTGTAAGGCAGAAATAAAGCTTAATTTTTTGTTTTAACCCTTTTTAAAAAAGCCAACCTTTGCTACTATTTTTGACGCAGTAGGTTTTCTCTCCTTTTGACCTTGTCGTTTCCTGCTGCGTCTTTTAACCCTTTTATTTCACTCATAACTTTTATACCCTTTCAAGAAAATATACAAAGAGTCGCTAAGAAATGTATTGTTTGAACAAATTACAATCTAGTCTAGCCCAGCATTTAGGGTTAGATTCTCAACATCTTTTAGACATACGACAATCTTTAGAGCACAAAGGCTTTGATGCTATTTTAAAGGGTGATGATTTTATCGCTATAATGCCTAAAGAGGCGGAATTGCCACTGAATGTAAGGGGAGAGGTAGAAGAGTGGGTAAGGGATATAGCGGGCATTCAAAATAAGGAGATTTCTGCGGATTTGAGGCTTTTAGCTCAAAAGCACCCCGAAATGTTTAAAAAGCCAAGCGATGTTTATAAATTGTTTGTGCAAATTAAAAATAACCCTACGCATTTTCTGCCTAATAATAGGGAAGATGTCGCGATGATTGCTAAAATCATTAATGAAAAGAAAATCGGCAAAATGGGAGTAAAAAAAGAGAATGGCGAAGTTGTGCATCTCACAAAAAGAGACATAAGACCAAAAGACATAAAAATAGAGAATCCTTTAGCAGTGGAGCCGCCAACTCACTACCACACTTCCATAAAGGAACAAGGCGATGGTGCAAATGCACATTCACTAAAGGACACCCCCATTATACCCCAAAAACTCCAAGAGTTAGATAAAACTTATCGCACAAAAGAGGAAAAAGAAAAGTTTAAAGCCTTTGACTTTAGTAACACCAAAACTCAAGAAGTCAAAACCACACTCAAAGACTATCTCAATGCACAAAATGTGCTTAATCACACTTTAAAAAGTAGCGATGGCATAGAAGCGACCTTTAGCCTAAACTCTTTCTCAAAAATGACTAGTGATACTGCGATAAAAAAGAGTGTGGATAATGGATTTAGCAGGAATGAGCATTTAAACGCGGTAGCGAATATAAAAGAGATATACAAAAATGCACGATTAAGAGAGACACAACCACACAAAAGCGGGGATAGCAATGTCAAGATTCATCGTTTAGATTCTGAATTTGAAGATAAGGGAGTTTTATTCACACTCAAAGAAAGCTTAGACAAAAATCAAAAGCGACTTTATAGCTTAGAGCTACAATTAATCCCAAGCCTTAAAAGTGCAGATACACCCTTAAATAAAAGCACCGGCAAGGGCAGTTCTAACTCACTACAAGAAACTAAAGGTGGAGACAAAAGCCCCGAATCGTCTATTGTTAAAACCGACACCCCCATTATACCCCAAAAACTCCAATGGAGCAAACACACCAACCTTGATGAAACTAGCCTTACTTTATCCAATTTAAAGGGTGATGAGCTTGTGGAGGTAAAGGCTATAAATGAACTAAAAGCGCAGATTATACAAAGCCTAGATACCCTCGCGACCGAACATCTCCCTCAAACTATCAGCAAAGCAGAGTTTTTGCAAACAGGATTAGAGCAAGTTATAAATAAATCAAATTTTTTAAAACATATTCAATCAAAAAATGATAGCTTTAATAGAATAAAATATTTAAATCTTATAGAACCTACATTAAAGCGTCCGAATATAGAATTTACAGAAGGTGAAAAAAAAGGATATATAAAAATCTTTATAGGTGATGATAAAAAGCTATTTTATGTTTTGATCACAGAACAAGAAGATAAATTATTAATCACAGGCATTCCAACAACCAAAAAGAGAGAGGTGATAAGGCAGATAAATAAGGCAGATTCAATAAGAGGCGTGACTCATAGTGGAGATGAGCTACCCGCCACAGCCTTAGCAAATGCTAATAAATCCACAACCGCTAACCCCATTATACCCCAAAAACTCCAATGGAGCAAACACACTAACCTTGATGAAACTAGCCTTACTTTATCCAATGGTAAAAAGCTCCTTATCCACAAAGACAGCTTTGATAATATCTATATCCAAAGCGATATGCAGCCCTCACAAGCTCGTAGCTATGATGAGCTTAAAATCAATCAGTCCCTAAGCGATTTTGAAAAGTATAACATTGAGCAAAAATTTATCAACCATATGCGCAATAAAAAGCAATTACTCAAGCCTCAAAGTGCAGATGAGATAATACAATCAGAAATCACAAAAGCCCAAGAAGAATCCAAATCCAAGCAGAGATACCTTGAAACCAAACATAAGCAAGAAGCAATCTTGCAAGAAAAAGAAGCAAACCTCAATAAAAGAATCGATGAAGTCGCACTCTCACAAGGAGAATCTATCCCCTATAAACCTATCAGAGACACAAAGATTATCCTAAGCGATGACACACCCGCTTTGAGCGCGCAATATGTCATCATTGATTATCATGATATTGTGCCTATTTTTGAGAGAAGCCAAACGCAAGGCAGAGTCATCAAACAAGAAAAAGTCATACAAAATATTATCAATGACTTTAATCCCGATTTACTAATCCCCAGAGAGGGAGGCGCAGATGGAGCACCTATTATCACCAAAGACGGACAAGTGATCGCAGGCAATCACAGAGCCTTAAGCTTACAGACCATACTTGACGCACCACAACACCAAGATAAAGCCTTGCGATATAGAGAATCTGTCAAAGACTTTTTACACATTGATTTAGAGCCGACACAAATGATCGTGCGTAGAGTGAATGACAATGTCAGCCAAGAAGACATACTCTCCCTAGCCTTTAGCTCCAATAAAGGCAGAGAATCTACAATGGGTGAAAAGGCTTTATCAAACCTTGCCTACTTCAAGCAAAATATGTCCTATCTCCCCCAACATATAGAGAGTGAGAATGTCGATGAGCTTAAATCCTTTGTCGCCTCTATCTTAGACAAACAAGGCGGAGGCTTAGATACTTTTAATACCAATCTCGCATTATTAGCACACATCGCACCCAATGCCAAAAACGCAGATATTATAAGTGCGCTAGATTCTATCAAAGGCAGCCCCGATGAGCGTGTGAAGCTTATCAATATGTTTGTGGATAATGCAGGGAGCTTTTATAACCTTAGTCAAAACAAGCTTTTACCCAGCCTTGATTTAAGGGCGTATTTGAGTGAGAGCATACTCAATGTGAGCAGGAGGCACTCTACCCGCGCCCTTGATTTAGAAAACCTCAATATATCGATCAATGATTTTCTTAACGCAGGAGAGGAAGGACAAAAGGCAATATTAGCCCTTGATAGTGATAAGGTAAAGCATCTTATCAGTGATGCGCTTAGTGTAGCCCTAGCAAAGTTTGTGCGACAAGAAAACCCAAGCACCGCATTGTATGAAAGTCTCAAAAATGCTCCCAAAGCCCTAGAAGAACAAACCCAGCCCACACTTTTAAGTGAGGGCAAACCTTTGAGTGCAGTAGATATTTATGACTTTGTGCAATACCTTATCTCTGAAGGACAAAGCAGCAAACAAACAAGTGAGCTTATAGCGTTATTGCCTAAGCTAAGGGAAGCAGAATCAAAAACTTTTCAAGATTCTAAGGCAACACAAGAGCTAGAAAATATTGTTTTTAACGACAAAAAAGGTAATGAAAAAATACTTACCAAAGAAGTGCAAGAACAATGGCTCAAGACTTTTAATCTTAAAAGTTTAGATGAGGATTTTATCCCACACATTGCACAAGAGGCTAAAGAGGCGTTGGAAAAGCAGGGATTTAGTGGAGAGATACACCTTAAAAGCGGGAGTTTAGTGAAGCTTATTAAAGAAAATCGCTTGAAATATTTAGACAGAATTAAGCCCACTTTAGAAACACCCGACAAAATCATAAGACAAGACGAAAGCACGATTATTTTTGCAAAAGATTTTAACGACAAAAAGTATTTTACAAGCGTGAGCCGCAATCAAAGCGGAGAATGGATTGTCAGAAGTAATGCACCAAAAAGCGAAAATGGACTTAATAATAAAGTAGCACAAGGCGGGGAAGTGATATTTGACAGACAAGCCCCCGCTCAGATTAACGCTAACGAGGCTTACGATGATATAGCTAAATCTAATACCAAACTTGACAACGCCATTATACCACAAAGAAAGGGAACTTATGATAATAGCATTACTCACGATTCTAAGCTTGATCACTCTAGCAATAGCGATACTGATACCTTATATCCTCTATCAGGAAGCCACAGCCAAGAGCGCGGAGGAGTGGAATCTTATTCGGGAGCTAGAGAAGCATTCACCTACCATACCAAAGAACCTCAAGCAATCGCAACCTTACGAAAAGAGCTAAAAGACGCCCTAAGCCCTTATCTCAATAGAGAGATTATCAATAAGCAAACAGGCGATAGTGCGCAAATATCCAATAAAGGCATTAAAAAAATGTCCAGCTCTGAAGCAGTTAAAAAGTCTATGGCTAACGGATATACAAGAGATGAACATTTTAAGGTAGCAAGTGCGGTAAAAGAGATTTTTGAAAATGCAGATTTGCAAAAAATCACTAAAGATTTAAAACATAACGACCCAAATGTAAAAATCTATCGTTTTATACAAGAAGTATCAGTAAATGAAAAACCAGCAAACGCACTTATAACGCTAAAGGAAACCATAGAGAGAGGTAAAAAGATTTATAGCATAGAGCTTGAAAGTCTTGACCCCTTGCCCAAAAATCAAATAGCGGGCAAACTTGACAAGCAAGGGCAATTTTCTCTCACTAAAGACAACAGCACCGCTAATGTTGCGCCTATTGAGAAAACCGATAATGATATTATACCACAAAGCAAAGCCAAACAAAAGCTAGAAAAACAAATCGCACAATACGAGGATAGAATCCGCATTTTGGATAAAAAGCTAAGTAGTGCAGGAGAAGTGGCAAGAAAAAATTATGATGCAAATTTCGCAGAAAGAGAGCTTTATCAAGAGCTACTCTTCAAAGCCAAAAAGGCATATTATGATATTCCAGAACCTAGCGAGGATTTGCCCTATCGGAAGTTTTTTAAAGCACAGAGTAAAACAAAGCTAGAAGACATTTTCAGCGGAGCGGAAGAAGCTATGAAGCCTGAGAATCTTAAAGAATTTTTGCACAAAAGGGGGAATGAATATTATCTTAAAGCTTTCAGAAAATATCTTTTTGACCCTCATTCTTTGAGCTTTAAGCACGAGATAGAAATAGCACAAAAAGACATTATACTACTAAAAAGATATGCAGCAGCAAATGCTCCCTATTCAAGAGATTTAGAGCTAAGAAATGGAGCAGAGTTTAGAGCAGAGATTGAACGAGCCTTTGACATTCACCCTATAAAAGACTTTGGCACAAACTATGCAGAATTTTACCACGATGGCAAAGGAGCGATAAATAAGCTACTTCACGAAAAACAAGGGCAAGTGAGTGGGGCGTTTTATAGAGAGGATTTAAAAGAGCTTAGCGGTAATGGTGAAATTGATTTGGTATGGGGGGATTCTAAGTTTGGGCTAAAGCATATTTTAGACAAACACGAAAAAGAGTTTAGCGACATTGCACAAGAGCTTAGCGAGATAGTGGAGAGAGGCGTATTAGAAAAAGCAAAAGATAATAAATACACACTTAAAACGCAAAAACATACTTTGGTTTTAGGGCAAAGGGAAAATAACGATTTTATCATCACTGCTTACAAAGATAGGAGAAACGAAAAGCTTGGGAATCATCAGACCGTTGTCGGTGATGATTTTACAGATGAACCACTAGCAAAACAGCCTCTTTCATCTAACCAAAATGACATTATACCACGATTTGAGAATCATTTATCAGAAAACAAGAAGTTCAAGATAGAGTTTTTAGAAACATTAGATTTAAATCCTTTGGAATATAATTTTTTAAGAGATAAAATCTTAGGAGCTAAAGCTTTAAAGCAAGATGTTAGCCAACAAATAAGAAATAAATTACAAGAATCTCTAAACCTCCACCCCAACCCCGCCTTTGGCACAAACTATGCGGAGTTTTACCATGATGGTAAGGGAGCGATAGACAAGCTAATTGACGAATATTATCAATGGCAAATGCTATTTAAAGACCCTAACGAGTTTAGCGGACAAGTTGCAGGGGCGTTTTATAGAGAGGATTTAAAAGAGCTTAGCGGAAATGGTGAGATTGATTTGGTATGGGGGGATTCTAAGTTTGGACTAAAGCATATTTTAGACAAACACGAAAAAGAGTTTAGCGACATTGCACGAGAGCTTAGCGAGATAGTGGAGAGAGGGGAGTTAAAAAAAGATGACAAAGGACGCTTAAGGATTGAAACACAAAATTATATTATAGGTGTTAAAGATAATTGGAAAGGCGAAAAAACAAATAATTGGATAGTAACAGCGTATGAGAAAAAAGGAGGTGGTGGAAGTTTATATACATCTCCACACAATGACTTAGGCGAGATTCTGCCTAAAACTCCTAACGACATTATACCACAAAGCAAAATCCAAAGCAACCCACACATAGGCAGTGGATTAGTAGGAGGAAGCCTTGCAGGAGTAGAAGAAGACGAGAGTGGGAATCTCACCTTTGATCCTAGTAAGTTTGCTTTAGGATTCTTAGGAGCAGCAGTAGGGAGTAAGGCAGTAGCAAAGGGCTTTCAAACTTTAAAGGCTAATCCACAACTAAAAGAAGCAGTGGTAAAAGAGCTAGGCAATGCTTTAGCTTTAGGCTTTGAAAGCGCAAAAGCAAAATACCCCATTTTGCAGACTTTAGAGCCTAGATATATTGTCAAAAATGAAAAAGGCAGAATCGCACAGGCTAAAGCAATGCTTAGTAAGCTTGAGCAAAGAGAGCAAAAGGGCATCTATAATGTCGCTTATAATGGCAAAAATGCCACAAAGGTTTATAAGGATTTAGAAAAGATTGACGAGGCAATTGTGTTGGAGAGAGGCACAAAGAGAAAAGGGGGAGTGCATATAAAATTATCTCACAGCACAGATACACAACAACAAGGCTATGTAACACATCAAGAAGTCGCAAATCTTGGCAAAAACATTCGTAAATATATAGCAAAATATCATGACCCTTTCATTGATTCCAATGGAGCAAGGCTCTATGAATGGCAAGATAAAGAGGGTGTGAAATTTCGGGTAGTTGTTAATGACTTGCAAGAAAGCAGCGGTGGCAACTCACTCCTGCCCTCCGCTACGGAAGAAATTATAACATTCTACTCTGACAGAAACCTTAAAAATCCGATGAGTTTTAAGAATCCAAGTTTAAAATAATCTAACTTTAATAAGCTTGATACTTACTAAAATATTCCTTTTTTTCAAAACTTGATTTGAAATTGTTTGGAATCTTTGCGCAAAATTCACATAGTAACTGAAATTGCATCGGTGCATCGTGATTGACTTGTTTTACCCTAAGGGTTACATTACAGATATTATCATAGTGGATAAGATTAGCCAAATCTTCTGCATAGATTCGCGGGACATAGCCCACAATCTCCACAGGGTCTTTTGTGCGAATGAGTAAGGCATCACTATCGTATTCATTTTGAATATCTCTCATTAAATAAAGTTTTTCTTTAGGCTCAAGGCTTTTAACTCTCTTTTGATAGCTTGGGATAAGGTGGCTAATACCATGTGTAAAAAAATCAATTTTATACTCTTTTTTGTCGTTTGGAATCAAGTAAAGTTCAATGCTATCAGTTGCGCGAATGCCGTTGTTTCTAGCGAGCTCATCAAGTGGCGTGCTATGCTCATCAAGTCCTAACCATTGCTGATAAAGCTTGTATTCAGGGCGACTTTTGGATAAAAGCCTATTTGCAAATACAGGCAATAACACATCTTCAGAGGTGTAAAGACTTTCTAAATCATTCATTCTAGCAAAAGGATAGAATCCTTGCTCTTGCGCCTCTTTCACGCCATTGGTATAATAAAATTCATATTGTTGGTTATTGTAGCTTAAGTGCCCAATCGGAATCCATTTGCGCGTTTTTGGTGCTTGCCAAGATACTGCTAGATTGATATTACTCATTTGTTTCCTTTGTTTTAAGTGCTTGAATATTGATTTGTAGCATTTTAAGCACAAATTCCTTTTTTTCTCCACTTATTAAATTTTGCGGTATTTTATTCAAGATTCTATGATATTTATCTTGTGAAACACTTGAAATTTTTTCTATCCATTCTGATACGATAGATTTTATCTCTCTTTTTGATTTTAAAAGTTCATCAAGCACTTCATAAGTGCTAAGCTTTTTGTTGTTTTTGTAAAAAGGTGTCCTTGCTTTTTTGCAAAATGTAGAAGTAGTATAATTCTTATCTTTTGAGCTTAAACGCTTTTTTGCTTCTTCTGTGCTTACCTTTGAAGCGCAACCCGCTGCATGGTCAAAGCTCGGAGCAAGTGTAAAAGATTTTTTCTTTGCGTCATAGATGATTCCCCAATTCTCATGATGCCTATCGGTATTGCCAATAAGCATATCAAATACCAAATAGCCTACAAATTTTTCCAACATCTCTTTATCAAACGAATAAAACAATATAATAGGTTTATCAATAGTGTATTCTCTTAATTTGTATCTTTTGTCTTTGTGATAATCCTTAAAAAATTTAGCCAGCAATTCATTACCTAAAACTAACCTAGAATCATCATTGAGAAAATTCTTACTCGCAATACCCTTTTTCACTATGCCATTTTTAAAAAGAGCAAGTTTATATTCTGCACAAGGCAATTGTATCAATTTTGCAATTTCATAGGCAATCTTTTCACTGACATTTTCATCTGTATTTTCTCTACCAATCTTAAAAAGATATTTTGTATTTTCCTTAAATGTCCAAAATTTTTCTTTTGTCCCTAGTGGCTCAACTAATGTTTTACTATCAAATTCCAACATTTTAAAATAAATTAATCTCCTAAAATAGCTGAATAATATAGCATTTTTTACTTAAATTAACCCTTTTTTAAAATTTTAATTTATTGCACAATGCCTAAAAATAAAAAAGGCAAGGAGTGATAAATGTTTTACACTATCGTTTTGCAAAGAAAATCCGAGCATAAGGATATTAAAAAACTTAAAAATGGTCAAATAGTGGGAGAAATCGAAGATTCTACCTTAGGAGTGCTTAGTGTTTATGAGCATCAAGATGAGACAAGTGCAGGGCGTGAGATTCTAAACTTTTTTACTTGTGAGAATATCGGACCTAGCACAGACACACCAAAACAAGACAAACGTATTATAGCGCGTGAGTATCAGTTAGAATGGACAAATACATGTCAAAATGCCTCTTTAGCTAGAACTTATCCGCAATGGAAAGCAGAGAATAATAAAGAGCTTATTAAAGAGTGGATGAATGATCCTAAGTTTATCAATACAGCTTTATGGCTAAAGAGCAAGGATTTGCCATCTTTTGCAGGTAGGCGTATTTTAATCCATGTAGGAAATTATCCGCAAGATACCAAAGGGTGTATTTTGTTAGGTAAGTCTAAAGGTAATGGCACAGTGCATAATAGCATCGAAGCGTGTAAAGATTTCTTTGACTTTGTGAAAAAAGTCGGTATTGAGAATATCAGAGGGCTTGTAGTCAGAGAGATAAAAGGATAAAAATGAATAGTTGGTTTAGTTTTTTGATTGCGTTTGGCATTATGGTTTTGGTGCTCGTGTGTTTGTCGGTGTTTCTTTACCTTAGGGCTTTTGGTTTTAAAGATAGCCTTAGGGTTCATATAAGACGCACGATTTTTCTCTTTAGGTGGTTTGTCATCGGTAAATATCACTGCAATATGCCTCCCCAACAAAAGTCTTTTTTTGTCGCGATACATAAGCTCTTTTGGGGAGGAGTGGTGATCGGTTGGACATTGTTTTTTGCAAAAATTTTGACTTTATGAAAGGGCGATTAAATGGACACATTATTATATCTATTCCCTAATGTCGAGCATTATATTGAGTTGATACCTGTAGCGTGCGTGGGGATACTTAGCGGGATAGTGAATTATTTTAACCTCGAGGAGAAAAAGCCCAGCAAACTTTACGCGCTTAAAATCGTTTGCACGAGTGCTTTTATTGCCCTTACTGCCTACACGATACTTAGCGCGACAGATTTGCCATATCTGGCTAAAGTAGGGATTAGCGCGGCGATAGGATTCTTTGGGATTGATAAAGCTCTTGAATACATACAAAAGATTATCGCGCTGAAGAACAACGGCGGAATGAGCGATCAAGATAAAAAAGCACAAAAGGCTAAAGAGCGCGAGACACCAAACCCACAAAGCACAAAGGAGAATGAATGAGGCTTACAAAGATTATCCGATTTGTCATAGGCTTTATCCTTGTGTGCAGTATTGCTTTAAATATAGAAATATATTTTAAGTATAAAAACGCGATTGATTTGCTATTCACGCACAATATGGTGAGTATCTTAAATCATAATCACTACACTCAAGAACAGAAAAATGAGTATTTAAAGAGATTAGCAAAAATGGAGTATGCCACACTTTATCGCGTAAGAGCAAAGGCAGTAGTTGATGACATAAAAAAGACAGGATATGTTATCCTCTCCCACACTTACAGCGGAAAAGAGCTAGACACACACGCACACACACTTAATAAGATGATAGATGATGAGATAACCTTGCTTGTCAAAGAATATTATTAAGTTTTTTATAAAAGGAGTAAAAATGCTTAAAGACTTTCTATCTCTCCCGCAGGAGATAAAAGAGCTAAAAAAAGAGATTCTGTCTTTAAGGGCGCAAGTAGCAGAGCTTACACGCTCAAAGCCTACGAAAAAGATTTGCCAAAATTCCAGCGCGCAGGAAGAAGTCATTTTGTGTAGGAGAGATGAAAAGGGGAGATTTTGCAAGGTCCATACAAAATAATCCCTTTTTTGGTGATAGCTCTTGTCTTTAGCGCGTGTGCAGAGCCTAGAGTGGTGTATAAAGAAGTGCTAATCCCTACAAAATGCGACATTCCCAAGCGACAAAGACCCAAAAAGCAAGACAATATTATCGCCTACTTAAAAGAGGTGTTGATGTATAGTGAGGGGTTGGAGAAGGATTTGAGTTTTTGCAGGGGGGAGTAGCATTCAGCTTTGGGTAATCATTGCGTGGATTAAGTATTTTTTAGGGGAATATCGCAGACTTTAGTCTAGCTCACCCCTAAAAAATACTTAAAACCGCCCAAGCAATACCGCGAATCTTAGAATGCTAGGGGGTTATCTAGCAAACGCACAAATCGGTGAGAAAGGCAAGAGATGCGGGAAAATATAAAAACGCAAAAGAATCACGCGGAGGGATTTTTGATGAATTTTAAGAGTTTTTCGCAAAAAGAAAAGGGGTTTATCCCCTCCTCACTCCCCTTAACCCCGAAAAGAATAAAGCCGCCGCTTTTTCTTTTCGGCAAACAAGGGGAGAGCCTCGCTTTATCCGCTTCTAGCTCAAATCGTGCGGAGGCACTACTGCCTCCTTTGATCACGATTTACGCACCACGAAGCGGGCGAGAAAAAAAGGAAAAACACAAAATTCTAAGGTTTGAGATGAATAATAAGGGTTATGCAAGGAGAGCGAATGAGACGCACTTAGTGTGCGTTGCAGTGGAGCGAGCCGCAGCATTCCCTTATTAGTCGCTCAAAACTGAATTTATCTTAATTTGGAAAAAGGAGTAAATCTTTGCGCATCAGGATAATAGATAATCTCCTCATACGCATCAATCACATCATCATAAACGCCCTCTTGCTCTAAAAAATTCCTAAAATACTCTTGTGCTAGCTCGGAGACAAACTCATGGACATCTTTTAATCCATAAATCCCCATATTTTTACCCTCTTCATAGACATATTGGGGATATTTAAGCGCGAGTTGGTGATAAATCTCATATATTTTTGCATACCCTTTTAATTGCTTAGGGGATAAGAGAGCTTGCGTCTCTGCACACTCTGCGCACATTATCACCCTAAATGTAACCGCGTGGATAAGCTCATGGAGGAGAACAACACTCCCTAAAGTATCCCCACTTTTGACCAAATCTTCATCTAGCAGAATCGTATTACTATCATTAGTTAAATATATTCCTTTTAAATTTTCTATCTGAAACTCGCTATCAAGGTGCGCGAGAGTGGAATATTCCACCCCCAAAGCGTTAGCAATATCAATGGTAGTGTCAAAAAGCAGATCATTTGTCGCATCGCGGTTTGTCGCCTTGAAAAATGTTTTTGCCTCCTGCAAACTTTGCGACAAAGGGGGCTTAGGTTTTGGGAGTAAATACCTCTTTGAGAATATAAAAGCACGATAATCCCCCCACAATGATAAGGATTTTTATCACTGCAGCAGCATTTTCTAGCGCGATCATAAAGAGTATGAACCCTATAAAGATTAATAATAAGATTAAGAGAATTGTTTTGCCCATAATGCCTATTATATCATAACCTTACCTTTTTTAACCCTTTTTTTAAAGTGATTATTTTTTTAATATAAGATTTAAATTTGTCGTATCTTAGAAAGGAAATATTATGCAAGACACACAAGCCCCCCTTATCACTCTACCCCCACAAACGCCCACTTATGACGCAGACAGAGACGAGGAGCTAAAGGCGTTGCGAGAGGAGATGCTAGAAAAAATCCAACAAAATAATAATGTCCTTATCTCCGCGCATTATTCACTTTTGGGGATTGCAGAGCTTATTGACATCAGTCGCGATATTTTTAAGGTGTATTCGTATTATGTCGATAATCTCAAAATTTCAAACGAAAACTATAATCTCCTTAAGGCTTCACTTGCTACAAGTGCGGCATTTATCAATCAAAGTCTTACAGAGATTTCCTCCATGCACAAGAGTAGCCTAGAGCTTTATGCTCAAAGTGAGCAAATCCTTGATACGACACAAGCAGAGCTTAGCGCACTTGATTCTAAGCTTGAGATGGCGCGATTTACCCTAGAGAAAATCCAAGAAATCCAAGAAAGTATGACAGAGATAGAGCATATCAGCTTTTCACTTAAAGCTATGCTCCAACAAGCCACCGATATAAAACTGCAAATCGAAGTCCTCGCACAAAATCTCTTACACAATATGCAAGTAGATCTTCTAGCGACTAAAGAGGGATTTGAAAAGGAATTGTATGATAAGAAAGAAGAGTATTGCGCGTTGTTTAATGAAAAATTACAACTGATGCAGGAAAAAAGCGAGGCGTTTATGCTCTCCTATCAAAAGGCAAAATCCGAAGCAAATATCGCAATCCAGCAGGTAGAAGCCTTTAAGGAGCAATTAGTCAAATACTATCACCAAGCCAATATCGCTTTTATCAACGCGCTTAGTCGCTTAGAATCTTATAAAGAGGAGAAAGCCAAAGAGCTAGAAGCCTTTAAGGAAGACAAAAAGCACGATTTGGATTTATACAAAGAGGAGAAGACCCAAGAGCTAGAATCCTACAAAGACGCAAAGGCTCAAGATTTAGAATCTTGCACAGAGTCCCATATCGCCGAGATAGGGCGCGTAAAAGACGCTATGCTAAGGGAGATTAGAGTGCTTAACACTGCCGAGATTTTAGCATTAAGAGAGCTTTTTTATACGATACAAGGCAATGTCGCCGTATTAGGGAGCGACTATCAAGGCATCACTTTTACAGAGAGCACGACATTTATGCCTATTAAAGGGATAAAAAATTATTTTGTCTTTGTCAGAGGAGGCAATGGCGGGGATAATAGCGATACAAGCGGAGGGATTACGAGCTTTGGGAGTTATTTGAGTGTGAGCGGAGGCGCGGGGAATCAAAAAGGCGTAGGACAAAGAGGTGAGAGCAAATGTGCTTTTATCACTTTGGACAATGACGATGAGATTAATGTCATTGTCTCTAGCGGAGGGATATGCACGATTTCTTATGCAGGCAGTGAAGCGGTAAATTTTGACTTTAGCTTTTTGACACGAGAAGACCTTAGCATTTTAAGCTTAGCGGGGCAAAGCCCAGATGAGTTTATAGAGAGCATCAGCAACACGCGGGATTATAACTACTATCAAAGCCTTGTGAGCATCGCAAATGGACTAAATCTAGACTCTATCCCCGAGCTAGAATCAGGGCAAAACTATGCTTTTAATCACCTCTCTTTAGATTCTAAAAGGGCGTTGGCTTTAAGCATCGCAAGGGCTTATCTGGATAATGCAGGGGAGATAGATGCTTATTTAGAAAGCGTAGAAATCATATAAAGGAGTAAAAAAATGGGTTGGGCAGATGGATTTGGAAGTGGCTTATTGCAAGGGGCAGCAACCCTTACAAGCGCGATACTCCAAAATAACCACAATAGGAAAATGTATGACCTAGCAGAGCAGCAGTTAAAAGAGACAAAAGCGATGAATACATGGGAAAAAGAAAAGTATAACAACACGCTTAAGAATCAAGGTGAGGCTATCGGCACTTTGGGGAATGCCTTTGGGAGTGTGCTCGATAAGAGCAAGGCTAAACCCCAAGAGCAAGAGGGATTAGTGCAAGATGAGAAGTTGTTACCTACGGAAAGAATGTAAAGCATTCAGCTTTGGGTAATCATAGCAGAGATTAGCAAAATTTTAAGGGTTTAGAGCATTCAGCTTTGGGTAATCATTGCGTGGATTAAGTATTTTTTAGGGGAATATCGCAGACTTTAGTCTAGCTCACCCCTAAAAAATACTTAAAACCGCCCAAGCAATACCGCGAATCTTAGAATGCTAGGGGGTTTTGAAAAAAAGTTTAAGGAAAAAACTAAGAATCACGCGGAGGGATTTTTTGAGGGATTTTAAGAGTTTTTCGCAAAAAGAAAAGGGGTTTATCCCCTCCTCACTCCCCTTAACCCCGAAAAGAATAAAGCCGCCGCTTTTTCTTTTCGGCAAACAAGGGGAGAGCCTCGCTTTATCCGCTTCTAGCTCAAATCGTGCGGAGGCACTACTGCCTCCTTTATCACGATTTACGCACCACGAATCGGGCGAGAAAGAAAGGAAAACACGAAATTCTAGTATCTTAGAGCCTAAGTTGCAGTGGAGCGAGCCGCAGCATTCCCTTATTAGTCGCTCAAAACTGAATTTATCTTAATTTGCAAAAGGAATAAAAAAAATGAAAGCTAAGCCTAACACCAAATACGCCCTCATAAACGGCGCACACATCATAAGTGAGATTTTTGACAGCAGTGTTTATAAGGAATGGGACGAGCGGAGTATCAAGACGATAGAGCTAAATAAAGAGCAAGAGGAATATGCCTTTATCGGTATGCAGGTGAATCATAACTACACCTTGCCCCCCTTTGACATCGCATCAAAAAAAGAGCAGATTCTCGCACACATCACTTACTGCCTAGAGAGTGAGTTGTATGTCTTAAGAGAGGGTAAGACCCCCGCAGAGATTGAGACCTACCAAGAGCAGGCAAAAGACGCACAGAGGTTTTTAGACACGCATAATGAGCAAGATGCGCCATTTTTAAAGCAACTCGCCGATGCGAGAAATATCCCCTTAGAGGAATTAGCGCAAAAAGTGCTTACAAAGAGTGCGTCTTATAATACAGCCTATGCAAAGCTTTTGGGGCATTATCAGCAGTTAAAAGAGAAAATAGAAAATGCCACGACTTTAAAAGAGTTGCAAGCAATAAGCTATAAAAGCCCTTTAGGAGAGTGAAAATGTTTGTTTTTTATGATGATAAGGACTTTTTGCGTATCGATTTGACCCACAGAGATACCAATAAGCACCCTATCACGCGCGATGAGCTGATAGGCTTTGTGCGGGATTATTGTGATTTTTACAAGATAGAGGCATATATCCAAGAGGTGATTGAGAATAATATTCACAGCGCGTTATTGACAGATGAGGGTTTGAATCCCACTTGCCCTGATTGTGTTTTTATCCTTAGTGATAAAAAAGTGCTTGCTAATTGCGGGTGTGTGATATTTGATTATAAAGTATGCAAGGAATGGGGTGAGGAGAAAATCTTTTCATTTTTAAGCTCTGTCTATGACAAAGAAGTGATAGAGAATCCTTTAGGGTGGAAGCTTTACGCAAGACGCGTGAAAGTCAAGCTTGATGATATTAAGGAGCTTTTATGAGCTATACTATCCCTCTTAAAAACAAGCCCATACTCCACGCTCAAAGCGATAGTGTAGAGTTTTTTAATTTCAGCTACACACACACGAGTAATGAAAGCACGACTATAAGCATTACTAATCCCAATGTGTATGCCATAGAGGTTTTATTCGCGCTCAATGCAGGGAGCGGGGATACTAATGATGCCTACACTTTAAGCCCGCAGCGGTGGGAAAGTAATATCACTTACACGCAGTATATGTATAACCAAGCAGGGCGTGCAGGGGTCGATGTGCGCTTAAAGTATCAAGACAGGCTACTCCTTGCCTTAAGCGGAGGCAGTGGCACACCCGCAGGAGATATTTTACAGAGTAGGAGTATCAGGCGATGGACGACTAAAGGCGGAGGGCTTAACTCTAATAAGACTTATCAGAAAGAAAGCATAGGCGGGTGGAGTGCAAAAAACAATGTCGATAATCGCAGAGAGGGCGAGAATGGTATGTATATTTTGACGCTCAAGCCAAATACGAGCGCGGAAGTGGAGTTTGTCTATAATAATGCGAGTAGTGCGCCGTTTAAGGGGAGTGTCCATATAACAGGCATCGTCTAAAAAAGCATTCAGCTTTGGGTAATCATTTCGCAGATTTTGGAGATTTTGAAGGTTCGCAGACCTCTAGTCTAGCCTCACCTCCAAAATCTCCAAAAAACCACGAAAGCAATACCGCGAATCTTAGAATGCTAAGCGTTAAATAAATAAACTCGCCCGCTTCGTGGTGCGTAAATCGTGATCAAAGGAGGCAGTAGTGCCTCCGCACGATTTGAGCTAGAAGCGGATAAAGCGAGGCTTCCCCCTTGTTTGCCGAAAAAGCGGCGTCTTTTTCGGGGTTAAGGGGGACGGGAGGGGGATAAACCCCTTTTTGCGTTAAAAGCTAAAAAATAACGCGAAAAATAAGTGCGAATGCAGCAATCAAGGATTTTAACCGCAAGGACGAATTTATCTTAATTGGAATAAGGAGTATAAATGACGCTAGATCAACTCACCACCGCCCTATCCAAAGACCAACGCGCACACGATAGGGCATTAAGCGAATACAAACAAGCCCTGCAATACTATCACGGACATCAGCTCCAAAGCCAAGAATTAGCCAAGCTCCAATCACGAGGGCAAATCCCTATACACGAGAATATCTTTAAAATGATTTGCGATAAGATATTAGGCTATAAGATTCAAGCGCGCACAGAAATCAAAGTCAATGGACGCCAAGAGCAGGATAAAGTTTTAGCAAGTCTTTTGACTGATTTGCTCAAAGTCTTTGCACAAAGCGATGATTATGATAAAGAGATATACACGCGGGATTTTAATTTGCTTTTAGGGTTAGCCGTAGTGGAGTTATGGTGTGAAAAAGACGCAGAGGGCTTTTATCATATCAATATCAAAAGTATCCCTACTGATAGCTTTTTGATTGATTGTTTTTCGCAAGATAAAAACGCCCTTGATGCGAGTAGATTCCATAAAAAGCAACACATCGCCTTGTGTGAAGTCAAAAGTATAATCCCCGATAAGGAGATTTACCTCACGCAAGATGACATTGCCGACCAAAGAGCCTTTATCATAGAAACATGGGCAAAAGAATACGATGAGCAAACCCGCACTTTAAGCTGGAATAGGTATTTGTGGAATCCTAACGGAGGGATATACAAAACCGAAATAATGCCCTTTAAAGACAATCTGCACCCTTTTGTGATCAGTAAATACCAAATCGATGAGCAAAACAACTTTTATGGAATCTTTAGAGATATTAAGCCTTTGCAAGATTACATCAACTTTGCAGAAAACAAAATGGCAAATATGCTCGGCACACAAAAGGCTTTATTTGAGATTGATGCCGTAGATGATATAGATGAATTTGTGGAAAATATCGCTAAAGATAATGCCATAGTCGCCGTGCGAAGCGGGAGTTTGAGTGAGAAAAAAATCGAGTTTATCCAACATCACGCAGATTTACAAGCTTTGAGTATGAAAAGTGAGCAAAAGCGCAATATGGCAAGGGTTTTGAGCGGGCTTAATGATGAAGCCCTAGCCCAAGCGACCAACCGACAAAGCGGCGTAGCCATAGCACAAAGACGCGATGCGGGGCTTTTGGGACTGCAGTATTTTATACAAAGCAGTGATGCAATGGACAGGCTGATTTATCAAAGAGTTTTAAGCTTTATGCAGCATTATTTTAATAAAAAACAAGTGTTTGCCATAGCAGAGAAAAGACGCGCAGTGCGATATTTTAGTATCAATGACAGCGCAGAGAATACGCTTAAGATCGGGAGCTTTGATCTTGTGTATAACACACAGCTTAAGATGCAAGGGCGTGAAGAGCGATTCGCGCACTGGAGTGAGATTTTAAAAACTATCGCAAACATACGCCCCGATATTGTCAGTGAGCTTCTCCCTTTGATGCTTAAAGACACAGATTCTCAAATCGTAGAAGACATAGAAGAAGTGCTAGAAAATGCCAACACGACCCAAAATGAAAACGCGAGTGCGCAAAATAAAATGTTAGAGCAAGAGACACAAATGCAATTAGCTAAGCTTCAAGCACAGATAGAGAAGCTCCAAAGTGAAAGCCAAAAGCTCCAAGCACAAAGCAGTATTATCAATCAGATGTCCAAACAAGCCTCACTTGAAGCCCAAGAGCCACAAGATAAAGACGCGCAAAAGATGAAGTTTTATAAGAATAACATAAGCAAAGTAGATTTACGATAATTAGAAGCATTCAGCTTTGGGTAATCATTGCGTGGATTAAGTATTTTTTAGGGGAATATCGCAGACCCTTAGTCTAGCTCACCCCTAAAAAATACTTAAAACCGCCCAAGCAATACCGCGAATCTTAGAATGCTAGGGTTATCTAGCAAACGCACGAAGCGGGTGAGAAAGGTAAGAGATGCGGGAATATGAAAACGCAAAAGAATCACGCGGAGGGATTTTTTGAGGGATTTTAAGAGTTGTGAAGCTTTGAGCGCGAGACAACGCGAAATTTATCTTAATTGCAAAAGGAGTGAAGAATTGTTTTAAATTGCGATATAATAACTTGGGGTTGCTCTAGGGAGGTAGCAACTCCCTAGAAGTAGCCTACTTTTTAAAAGGAGGTTACCATGAGTAAGATTGACCAAATCTTAGTCATCATTATACTACTTTGTATCATTGTAGTCAAGTGTAGCTAAGATAGCCATTATCCGCTTTTACCTAAGGGAGCGGATAAGTCTTACTCTTACTCCCTACTTAGGCTTTTTATTCCTTTTGCAAATTAAGATAAATTCGTCCTTGCGGTTAAAATCCTTGATTGCTGCAACCTTTTAACCCTTACATTTTTTTTAAAATTTTTTTATAAATCCAATATATTATTTTAAGGAGCAATCAATGCGCACACAAAAAGTCCATTTTTTAACTTATCTTGTTAAAAATTCGATTGATTTTACCAATCCCCAAGAGTTGGCACTTGTAGCCTTACCCGCAAATGCTGAAGTTACACATATTAGTTTCAGTGTGGAAGAAGCAGCAGATGCAGGATTTAAGGCAGATATAGGATTTATCGATGAGCCCGATGCTTTAGCATCAGACATTGACATTTCTAAGGCAGAGGCAAATATTCTCTCTAAGATCTTCACGACCCCGCAAGTGCAAGAAATCGCAGTAAGCATTAAACCCGCAGTGGGAGATACCCCAGCGACTAAGGGCAGAGGCACGCTAAGAGTGATTTACTATCTCCCCTCTACCACGATGATGGAGTTTTAAAGGAGGCTTTTAAATGGAAGAAGAATTGCAAAATAACGCCCCCGAGACACAAGAGCTCCAAGAGCCACAAGAGCCCATAGAGCAAACAGAGCAAACAGAGCCACCAAACAAGCAAGAGCTACTTTCAGGGCTTAAGGCAGAGCTAGAGCAAAATATGAAGAGTTTTGAAGCGGATTTTGCGAGAAAGGCAAAGGATTTTATCGAGCAAAACCCCGACCTTGAGGAGCTATTTTTTGAAAACAAAGAGGCGTTTTTTGAAAAAATCCTTGCTTTGCAAAATGAATTTATCAAGACAGAGATTGAAAGCAAGCAAGATGCTATCTCTAACCTAGAGGGAGAAATCACGCTTGATAATCAGCTCGGAGCGATAGAAAAGGCAAAGGCGGATTTTCAGCAAGAACACCCCGATGTGGATATTCAAGAGCTTTTAGTATTTTATAGCCAAGAGCTTACGCCAAGAGAACAGCAAGCTTTTGAAAGTCTCGCACCCACAGAGCTTTTTAACGCACTTTATGAGCTTTATACGAGCAAAGGCGGGGGCGGTGAGCAAGAGGAGAAACTCCCCCAACAAGTCAAAGGGTATCCTAGTGATATAAGCCAGAGTGCAAATGATAGTTTGCCCACAGAAAGATATTAAACAATCTCAAGGAGTAAAAAATGAATCTTAACAATATTGACTACAATAGCCTTAAAAACGATGAAAACATCAGTGTGCAAATCGGTAAAGAGATAGAGCGACTTTCATGGATCAAAAGTCCTTTTGAGAGCTTCACAGGTAAGGGCGGAGATAGAGGCGTGCGCACTTTTAGTGTAGAAAACGACCAGCCCTACCGCCCCCGATTGAAAAACAAACTCACAGGCGCAGGCGTAGAGGGTAATGCCGACTTTAAAACAAACTATGATGAGCTAGAAATTCTCAATCAAACGATTTATCCTAAAGTCGTGGGTAACGCCCTAAGAAGCCCTATCAGACAATACAGCAAGATGCAAAGCATTGATTTTGTCAAAGAATCAGTAGATTCTCTTAGCGAGTGGATGCAAGATCGCAGAGACAAAGCGATAGTCGCGCACTTGTGTAACGACTTTACCAATGTCGTGGCTGCAGATGCGCAAAATGGCTTTAAGGATTATAAAAAGAGTCCTGAAGACACGACCAAACAAATCGCAAAAGGCGATGTGTGCAGTGTAAAACTCCTAAGACGCGCTATTTTTATGGCACGAAGCGGGACACATGCTAACGGCAAAGAGGCTTTTCCTATCAAGCCTATCAAAGCAGACAGAGAGAGCGTGAATGGTATCAGCGTGATACACAATAGCTATCTTATTTTGCTTGAATCACACCAAATCCAGCAGTTAAAAGCGGATAAAGAATGGAGAGAGATGCAAGCTTACGCGGGAGATAGGGGCGATAAAAACCGACTTTTTACGGGATTTGTCGGTATGATTGATAATTGCCCTATTTTAGATATGGGCGTATGGACTAAAATGCAGGTGGGTATGCCAAATACTGACTTGAGCGATGCGGATTTCAAACATTATCTCGATAGTCAAAATGTCAGCAAAACCACCCCTCCAAGCTTTTATGCGGACAAACAGCCCTTAAGCATCGGTGCGCTTATCGGTGCAAGTGCTATCGTAATGGCAGGGAGCAACGCGACAAAATTTTATATCGATGATACCCAAGACAGCGGGCGTAAGGTCGTGTGCGGAGCGGATAGGCTTTTAAGCATCGCTAAGGGGAGATTCTCACTAGAGAGCGGGGCATTAAGTCCTTTCAGTAATCAAGACTTTGCGACTATCGGGATTTTTAGCAGTAAAGAGTAAAAAGCTAAATCCATCTCCCCCAAAGCGGGGGAGGCTTAGCTAATTGGAAAAGGAAATTAAATGCACTACTTTATTATGATTATCCTCACTCTTTTTTTGGGTTTTTTTGGCGTATGCACGCATCTTTATCACAAAAACGCACAGCTTAGCTTAGAAAATCTCCAGCTACAAGCCTTGCTAGAGAAGCAAACCCAAGCGATAGAAGCCCTAGCACTTGATACAGATGCGTATGTGTGCGATTTGGACACAATGGAGAGCTATATCAAATCACGATATGAGAGCGTCATTCACGAACACGAGCAAGACACATGCGAGGTAAAGCTTAATGAGCTAGAAAAGGCTTTGTATATATATAGCGACCCTTAGAGCATTCAGCTTTGGGTAATCATTTCGCAGATTTTGGAGATTTTGAAGGTTCGCAGACCTCTAGTCTAGCCTCACCTTCAAAATCTCCAAAAAACCACGAAAGCAATACCGCGAATCTTAGAATGCTAGGGGGTTTTGAAAAAAAGTTTAAGGAAAAAACCACGAATCACGCGGAGGGATTTTTTGAGGGATTTTAAGAGTTTTTCGCAAAAAGAAAAGGGGTTTATCTACTGCCTTTAATCACGATTTACGCACCACGAAGCGGGCGAGAAAGAATGAAGACAAAGGAATCACAAGAAATTCTAGTCATTGCGAGGAAAAATCTTTGCTTTGCAAATGAGCATAAGGGAGCGGACTTAGCGTCCGTAACCGCAATGCGAATGCAGCAATCAAGGATTTTAACCGCAAGGACGAATTTATCTTAATTGGAATAAGGAATAAGGGCTATGCAAGGAGAGCGAATGAGACGCACTTAGTGTGCGTTGCAGTGGAGCGAGCCGCAGCATTCCCTTATTAGTCGCTCAAAACTGAATTTATCTTAATTGGAAAAGGAATAAGCCAATGCGAATGCAGCAATCAATGATTTTAACCGCAAGGACGAATTTATCTTAATTTGCAAAAAGGAGTATAAATGGGTAACATTCTCTCTACCTACAACCCCAACCCCACCGCCACCGCCTATCCCTATCAAAACTTATTACAGGTTTTGCAAAATAGTAATCAAAACACGCAAAACACCATAAAAGGGATTATGGATATTGTCAAGGAAAGCGATGAACGCGCGGAGAGAAAAAATAAAGCTAGAGATGAGAATAACGCGAAGATTATCCAAGAGGCACAGGCACAAGAATGGACAAACACGATGCGTTTTCGAGATGAGCATACTAATGACTATTTAGCTAACCAATACAAGGATAGCGATGATGCCCAAACCCGCGCACAAAAGCAAAAAAACCTATCGCTCCTCGCACAAAAAGAAAGCGCGTATTTACAAAAAATGCGAGAAGAGTATAAAAAGGAGAGAGGTTACAGCGAGGAGCAGCACAAAGGCATCAGTGATTATGTAGAATCAGGGCTAAAAAACACAGGCGAAGCTCTTAGGGGGTTATTTGCCAAAAGCAGAAAGCCCCTAGAGGGAGAGAGCGTAGAGGGGAGCGAGATATAATGAAAGCCCAAGAGCTCATAATGGTCATAAGGAGTTTTTTAAAAGATGACAACATTGAGGGGCATATCTTTAGTGATGGATTTTTGTTGGATTATCTAAGTCGTGCGCAAAATACCCTTATCAGTCAGTTTAAAGAAAATATCCAAACCTTAAAGATACGCATTAAAGAAAATGAGCCTATCACTCTCCCTAGTAGGATTGCCTATATCTTTCATATCGCACTCAATGGTGTAGAGATCAAACACGCAAGCCCTATTCATGCGTTTAAAAGCCCCACGCCTTGCTTTTATCACTTAAGTAGGAGGCAGTATGCGATCACTAAAGGTGCAAGCGGAGAGCTAGAAATATGCGCGAGTTTTTTTGCGCCCCCGCTAGAGACAAAAGAAGATAAAGTAACGCTTGATGCGCTTTACACACACGCGGTGATTTTGGAGGCTTTTTGTGATATTTTGCTTATAGAGAATACGAGCTTTAATCCCCAAAGACGCGCGTATTATTGCCAAGCAAGAGAAGAGGAGAAAGCGCGGCTTAGAGGGATACATAATACAAGTAATGCAAAGGGTGTGATAGAGAGCAAAAGTCAGATGTAAAGCATTCAGCTTTGGGTAATCATAGCAGAGATTAGCAAAATTTTAGGGGTTCATAGGCACTAGCCTTATTCACCCCTAAAATTTTGCTAAAGCTCCACTAGCAATACCGCAAATCTTAGAATGCTAAGGGGTTTTGAAAAAAAGTTTAAGGAAAAAACTAAGAATCACGCGGAGGGATTTTTTGATGAATTTTAAGAGTTGTGAAGCTTTGAGCGCGAGGAGTTACCTAAGCGGTAATGACGAAGTGCGAAAAGCAAACTCTCTTAAAAGTCGCAAAAAGCCAACGCGAAATTTATCTTAATTGGAAAAAGGAGTTACACTTGACTACAATGATACAAAGTAGTATAATGATGACTAAGATCTGGTGAATCTTACTCATGGTAACCTCCTTTTAAAAAGTAGGCTACTTCTAGGGAGTTGCTGGCTCCCTAGAGCAACCCCGATTATATTGTATCATAACCTCCATTTTTTAACCCTTTAAAAAAATACACTTTTTTAATATGATTAATCAATAGCAAAGCATTCAACTTTGGGTCAAAAGCATTCAGCTTTGGGTAATCATTTCGCAGATTTTGGAGATTTTGAAGGTTCGCAGACCTCTAGTCTAGCCTCACCTTCAAAATCTCCAAAAAACCACGAAAGCAATACCGCGAATCTTAGAATGCTAAGCGTTTTTTTTTTTTTTGGAATGTAAAGATTTTTGAAAAGTTTAAAGAAAAATCCAAAGAATCACGCGGAGGGATTTTTGATGAATTTTAAGAGTTTTTCGCAAAAAGAAAAGGGGTTTATCCCCTCCTCACTCCCCTTAACCCCGAAAAGAATAAAGCCGCCGCTTTTTCTTTTCGGCAAACAAGGGGAGAGCCTCGCTTTATCCGCTTCTAGCTCCAATCGTGCGGAGGCACTACTGCCTCCTTTGATCACGATTTACGCACCACGAAGCGGGCGAGAAAGAATGAAGACAAAGGAATCACAAAAAATTCTAGTCATTGCGAGGAAAAATCATTGCTTTGCAAATGAGCATAAGGGAGCGGACTTAGCGTCCGTAACCGCAATGCGAATGCAGCAATCAAGGATTTTAACCGCAAGGACGAATTTATCTTAATTGGAAAAAGGAATAAAAAATGCTTATCTCTGAAAAAATCCAACAAATCCAAGACATCTTAGCCCAAGTGCAAAGCTTGAATGATAAGAATCTAAGCGAGTTTAAGGACAATAGTCAAAGATTCTTAAGCCAAATGTTAGAAGAGCTTAAGGCACAAAATGCGCAATTAGCAAACTCGCATCTGCAAGAGGCTAAAGACACACTTTTAAGCGCGATTGATAAAGAGATAGGCACTTACTCTAAGCTTTTGGAAAATGAGCTTAAGAGCTTTAATGCCCAAGAGTTAGCGCAATTAAGCCAAAGTCTGCAATCCCAAAATACGCAAGACTTAGCACACCTTAGCGATGAGCTACAAAACGCACTTTACACAGAGCTAAAAAGCACTCTAAGCCAAAGTTTGCCGAGCGAAATCACCCACACCGCGCATCTCCAAGAGAGCCTCAAAGAATATGTCAAAGAAACCCTAGCAGGAGCAGAGATAGACTATACACAGCTCCCTATTGATACGGAGCGACTAAGCCAAGAAGTGAGCCAAAATCTCCAAGAGAGCGTATTTGCACTTTTAAAGCAAGACAACGCCCAAGCACTAGAAGAGCTTATACAAGGTCCTTTTATGCAGGAGTGCATCAAAGAAACCCTTACAGCCCAAGCCCCTAAAGTTTGGGCAAATGCGATAGAAAAAGACGCATTGATACACCAACGATGGGAGGCAAAACTACGATTAGAAAGCCTTAAGATTCTTGCCCTCCAAGAGGGTATCGCTGAATTGATTAGAGAAGAGACGAACAAAAACTTGCGCAAGTCTTTGAGTGAGCCAACGCAAGAGAAGCAAAATATTTTAGTCAGTAAGTGAGATAAAGGAAAAGGTGTGAATTCTAAAGATTTTGTAGAAAAGATTAACTTTATCAAAAAAGGGCTTTTTAGCCAATTTGCTAATGATGAGTTAGCCGTGCAGAGCGCGCAAGCAAGTCTAAATATGCAAGAGCTAGACTTTAAAAAGCAAGAATTAAACCTCGCGATTAAAAAAACGCTCATAGAGCTTGAGCTCACCATAAGCAGAGAGCGCATTAATAATCTCAAAGCAGGAGCAGACGCGATAAGCTCCATAATCCAAGCAGAGAGCATTAAGCGGAGTGTGATAGATAATGCCGCGATTAATAAGGCAAATGCGTATATCGGGTTTTTTAATGTCGCGATGAATGCCATTGCTAACAACAGCGCAAGCCTTAATGACGGCAGTGCGTTAGCAAATATCAGCGAAGTAGTCTTGAAAGAAATCGCACAAATTGACACCAAACCCTTAAGTCAAAACTATGATACGATGCTTAAGGAATACGGAGAGCTTGCAAAGATTCAGAGTTTGGGCTTAGGCAGTAAGCAAATAGGCATATACGCGCCAAAAAATATTATCACGACAAGTGAAAGAATGATCATTTTAGGAATGAGCGTGTATGGAGAAAATGAGAGCTATTTTTTAATCGATGATGAGCAAATCACTACGCAGGATAACAAAGCCTTGCATTTCCATAAAAAGAACGCAGGTATCTATAAAGTAACCTTTAAGGCAAAGAATAATGATAATGAATTTGTGAGCGAGAGCATTTATATAGAAGTCAGAGAGGAGATTTGATGGACGCACAAGCAATACAAGAAATGGAGAATAAAAAGCCATTTTTACAAAAAATAGGAGCAGAGAGCAGCGGCGCGGCGTTAGTCAATAAACAAATGAATAACGCCTCTACCCAGCCCCCTATAAGCGAAGCAGACGCACAAGCAAAACTTTTGGGGGAGAGTTTGAGCTTTGATGATGCTAAGAGCAGTGAGGAGATTAACGCGATACAACCCCCGCAAGAGATTCCCCCCTCTCCACAAGATATGATGATACAACCCGATAAATACGAGGGGAGCTACCTTGATAAGAGACGCAATACAGGCGTGGCATACTTTGATAAAAAAGAGCATCTTAGCCTAATGGACGCGTATTTAGCCAAGCAATTAGGATTAAATGTCAGCTATGTGTTTCATAAAATGGACATTAAGAGCGACAACACGCACAGGGTAACCAATCAGACAAAGAGTGTGAATGAAATCACCAAGCATTTAGGCAATGCCAAAAGCACGATAGAGATGCTTATCGGTATGGGCGGGCAAAAGACTTTTAACGAAGCCTTAAAGCAAGGGGTCAAAAATGTAACCTTTGGGGCGATAGGTAACACGCGGGATTTTGAGGTGTATAAAGACAGACTTTTAGCAAATTACACGGTAGCAAAAAGCAGGGGTGATGGCAGAATCCTAGCGGGGGAATTAGAGCAGAGTAAAAAGCTTATCCCTTATCTTAGCAATCAAAAAGGCGCGCTTGCCATAACAAAAAATATCCTCCAAGAGACCAAGCACAGGATAGGGGAGCATATCCAAAATGTCAAATACAGCGGGCTTAATCCCGAGCAAATAAGGTATTATGAGCAGGGTTTGGCACAGATTAACACAGCGGAGAAATTACTCCAAGCCGCACAGACAGAAAACAGAGAGCTAAACGGAAAAGAAACGGCAGATTTATTAGTATTGATGGGATTTGCGCACAAATAAGGAGAAGAAATGCAGGCAGTAGATTTTAAAACACATGCGAGAGTTGATTTTGATAAATTTGAGAGCTTAGGGGGGAAGAAAGAGTATCTCTTAGAGCATTTAAAGAATCTTGACACAGATTTAAAGTGGGAGCAGTTAGAGGCTTTGCCTTTAGAGCAACAATACGATTATTTGAAAAACAATCCCTTTAATATCAATGTCAATAATCCGAGTAAAAATATAGACACACTCTACTCACCACAATATAAAGAAAATCTCGCAAAGCAAAGTTTGAAAAAATATGAATTTGAGCGCGCAAATCAAAGCTTAGGGCAAGATATTAAAGACTTTGCAAGCAGTGCGCTAGAATATGCCACAGGATACGAAAATGAAAATATACAAGAGCGTAAGGCACGACTGAATGAAGTGCAACAAACTGCCTCCCAAGCAAATCTCACTAGTGATAAATTAAAGGGCTTAGGCTTAAAAGGCTATAGTAATGAAGTCGCGACCTTGCAGCGCGGGTATAGCAATGTAATCGATGCCTTTACGGACAGATTTACCCAAAAAAGCGGGGTAGAAAAAGCGCATGATCAAAAAGTCAATGCCTACCAAGCTTTGCAACAGCACGGGAGCAAAAGCTATGCAGAGCTTGATGAGCAAGAAAAACAGCAAGTGATGCCCCTTGTCAAAGAATCTTTAGGGATAGTCAGTCGGCTTTTTCGAGACGATAAAGAGCAGTGGGAGTTTTTTAAGGACCTAACGCGCGCACAAGAATATGTGCAAGATTTTAGTGCGATGAGCAGGAAGCTAGAAAATATTTTACCCAGCCAGCAATTTTTACACGAGCTTTGGAGCAGTGAGAGCCTTAGTGAGAAGCAAACCCAAGCGTTAAAGGATTATGAGATTGTCGCGGAGAAAATGGGCTTTGATGCGCTTGCTTATAATCAACACGGGCTTTATTTTATCAAGCAGGGTAAGGTCTTTAAAGTCGATGAGAATTTTAACACAATGGTGAATAATGCCATAAAAGACAATATCGGCAGTATAAGCTTAGGGATAGCAGGAGCGATAGCAGGGAGTAAAAAGGGTCTCAAAGGTGCGATCGCAGGAGGTGCGCTCGGGGGATTTGCAGGGGGGATAAGCGATGCGGTATTGACAGATTTAGTGCTAGAGCGTGATGTGAGTATCCCCGAGCTACTTTTACACGGAAGCCAAGAAGCGAGCTTTAATATCGCGGGGGATTTAGCCTTTGCGGGTATCGGAGCGGTGGTAAAGGGTGTGAAAAACTCTAGCTTTTTTAAGCTCAAACCCGATGACACGCAAGAGGGTATGAAAAAAATCTTTACTAAGATAAGTGCGAGTTTGCAAGGGCAAAATGTCGGGGCGATTGATAGAATCTTAAAAGAGCATGGCACGAAACAATCCCGAAGCGACAATTTAGAGCGGTTTTTATCCACACAGAGTGAGAATGTCATAAGGGACGATTTCAAAGAAAATACGCTTATTAATAGCCTAATCTCTAAGGCGCGGGAGTATCTCCCTCTGAATAAGCTTGATTCTCTAAGTGCGAAAGATGAAACGGTTAAAGGCAAGCAACAAGAGCTTTTAGCAAATGTGCTTAAAAATAAAGACTTAGCCGATGCCCTCGCAGGACAGCTTGATGATGTCGAAGCGCGCATTTTAAGCCAAGCGATGAATAAAATGGCAAAAGACTTTAAGGCTTTGAGCGGGGATTATGAGAAGCTTATCGCAAAAGAAGTGCTTAAAAATGAAACAAACCCTAGCTTGCCTAAAGTCTTTCAAGCCTTAGTGAGCCAAGCAGAAAACGAAGTAAAGAATAATTATAAAAAGGCAGTGGGGGAGCTACAAAACGCACTTGAGGGAGAGAGGCTAGATCTTTTAACTCCTTTTAAACAAATGGCAGATATAGCGATTACAGACTTTGGGATTAATAGCGACATCAGTAAGCTTTTGATTAATGAAGTGAAAAACCTAGAGGGACGCAATATCACGATTAAAGAAGCTTTAGAGAAGAGAAAAGATATTAATCAAATCCTCAAAAACTTTAATGACAATCCTAATACTTTGAAAAAATTTAGAGTTGATGAGAGTATGGCAATGCTCAAAGACGCCATAGACACTACGATACATAATGCCATAGAAAAGAAAATCGCTAAGATGCAGATGAGTAAAATGTCAGAGGCGAAGAATGCACTTGAAAAAATAAATATAGATACGCTTAATGAAGAGCAAAAGCAAAAGGAGCTTTTTAAAGAGGCAAACGCACTACTAAGCCCAACAGGTGAGCCGCTAACCCGCCCGTTCAGCACGGGGATTAACTTAGATAGTAACCGCACGCTTGCAAGTGATATTATACCACAAAGCATAAAATTAGATAAGCACGAAGTGCTTAATAATCTAAGCCATTATCTTAGACCTCAAACCACACTCCCTAAAGAGATTGATATTGATGCGTTTCTGACACAATTAGCAAACTTTGAGAATAAAGAAAACTTTATAAAACATTTACAAAGCAGAAATGACGCAAAAAACCGAATGGCATATTTACACTTAGTAGAGCCTACCTTTAAAGAGCCAAACCTCATTTTAAGCTTTAAAGACGGAAAGAAAGAATACATTAAATCCTTTCAAACAGACAAGGGGGATATAAAATATCTCTTAGTAACTCGAGATAATGATAGGCTATTAATCACAGGGATTCCTAATGTGCAAGAGCGGTATTTAAAAAATGAGATAGATAAGGCGGACATTATCCTCCCTTTCATTCCGCAGGACAGGCATATACAAAGGGGAGGGCTGTCAGAAAGTATTATACCACAAAGCACAAAATTAGACAAGCACGAAGTGCTTAATAATCTAAGCCATTATCTTAGACCTCAAACCACACTCCCTAAAGAGATTGATATTGATGCGTTTTTAAAACAAGTAGCGGATTTTGATAATAAAGAGAATTTTATCAAACACTTGCAAAACAAGAATGACGCAGACAAACGCCTCGCATATTTACACTTAGTAGAGCCTACCTTTAAAGAGCCAAACCTCATTTTAAGCTTTAAAGACGGAAAGAAAGAATACATTAAATCCTTTCAAACAGACAAGGGGGATATAAAATATCTTTTGGTAACCCAAGACAATGATAGGCTATTAATCACAGGGATTCCTAATGTAGATGAAAAATATTTAAGGGGACAAGTAACACACGCGGACCTTATCCAAACTTTTATTCCGCAGGAGCAGCAAGCAAAGAGTGGGCTGCTAAAAGATATTATACCACAAAGCACAAAATTAGACAAGCAAGCAGAGATTTTTGACACAATAGTTACACAAGCAGTGGATAATTACGCACAAAGTGCAGAATTTAAGGCATTAAGCGCGGACAAACAAAGGGCGATACTTTCTTTAAAATATATCCAACCCGAGCAGATGCCAATGGGAGTAAAAATCAAGGATTTGGAGAATCTTAAAACACATTTTGCAGATAAGGCAGATAGAGAGCAAAGAGAGGAGTTTTTAAAACTTTTTAAGACTACTAAAGAAAAGCCCGATTTGGTCTTAGAAATTAGCCGAAATGGTGAATTGCGTCAGGAATATATTAAGGCATTCCAACACAAAGAAAATAAGAATTTATATTATCTAGCTATTACGCAAGATGAGATAAATATCACAGGGATTCCAACAACCCAAGTCAAAAAAGTAATCAATGATATTGTAAGAAGTGAAAGGATATTAAATGCGGAGAGTTTGCAGGGAATCCTTAACCCCGCCGACCTTGTCAATAAGACACAAAGCCCTGCAGTCTCAAAAGATATTATACCACAGCAAGCGCAGGATTTGCGACAAATATTAGAGAATTTCAAAAAAGCAAATATTGATTATGCGGATATGAAACACAGGCTTAATGACAAGCTCACTAAAGCAATCTTTATGGATAAGCCTAAAAAGAGCACGATAAATTCAATGCGCAGCGTGGAAGAGTGGAAAAAGGCAGTGCTAGATAAGCAGTGGGTAGATTCTATACAAGGGCTAGAAAATACTATTTTTGCTAAGTTTAATCCCAGAATGCAGGAAGCCACGCAAACGCTTTTAATCTTTAGAGCCTTGGAGAGACATATTAAAGAGAATGACGGCGCGAGTATGATAAATCTCACCAAAGCCCTAAAAGACATCGCAGAGCTTGAAAAGCTCCCTTTGCACCCTCAAGCACAAAACGCGCTCAATATCTTTAAAGAGTTAGCAAGTGTGTATCAATTCGCTCACAAAATAGCCGGGGCAAAAGGCTTTAAGAGCGGGGCAGGGAATGGAGCGTTAAGCACTTCACTAGAGGGCAGAGCAAAGGTATTTTTGGTCAATAAGCTTTTTAGGAATCTCTTTTTTAGAGTCCCTCATATCGGGGATAAAGATGCCGTGCTATTCCACCTAAAAAGGGCAGTCCAAGAGCTCAAATACCCAAGAGCCATTACCTTAGATATGCTTAATAACCCTAAGCTTACCCACCCCCAGCCTCCCACGCCGAGTAATCCTAGCGGAGATGTGTTTATCACAGAATCTATGGCAAAAGATATACAAGATCTCGCCAATGATGAACATATGATGCTAGGGGAGTTGGAGCAGAAAATAGGTGCTTTAAGGGGAGAAAACAAATTTATCAAAGAGCTTAGTAATGGGGATAAAATCTTTAAAGATGCAAGTGGCAAAACCCACAAACTAAGCAATGAAGTGCAAGAACAATGGCTAAAGACCTTTAATCTTAAGAGCTTAGATGAGGATTTTATCCCGCATTTTAGCCCCGAAGTAAAAAAAGCTTTAGGAGATAAAAAAGTCAAGCTCACACAAGGAAGCCTTTTGAAGCTAAGTGCAAAAAATCGCACGCAATATATCCCACAAATCAAAGAGACGCTAGAGAATCCTGATAAAATTATTTCACATCAAGGAAATGTTATTTTTGCTAGGGAAATTGATGATAAAAAGTATTTTACAAGTGTAGGTAAAGATTTTGATACACATATCACTATCGTAAGCAATGCACCTAAAAAGACAAATAATTTAGAAAATAAAATGTTTGATGGTGGAGAAGTGATTTATCAATCTACCAAGTTTGAAAATCTCCGTTACAACCAAACTTTTACAGAGCAACGCTTAATGCCCAACAAGATTGACAATGACATTATATCACAAAATGCAGAAAAAAGCAAAATGCTTTTAGAAGCCTTAGAAGAAGATAGGGTGATTTATACAAAGGTGGGCAGTGGGAGATTAGAATCCCAAGACATAGAAGAGCTTAAAAATATCCTAAGGGAGGATTTGTCTCAAACACAAGGATTTAAGGGCGGGGAAGTTGCTGGCGCGTCTGATATATTAAAATCGGGCGGAACTTACTCTAAGCCCTCTGACTTGCAGATTGAATACCCCGCTAACCAAGTAAGTGGCAAAAACCCTACCGACATTATACCACAAAAAGTATTTGATATGTCAGAGGTGAATTTTAACACCTTAGATGATTTTGTGTATTATGCTAATCTCGTAGGGATAGACTTCAAAAACCTCCCACAAGCTAAAGAAGCCTATCAATACATACTAGAGCATTTAAAAGAGCTAGAGTGCTAAGGGTTTAAATGGATAAAGAGACAATCCAAAAAGAGCTAGCTACTCGAGCGTTAGCCAAAAAAAGCCTCAAACACTTTGTGCTACTCAAGTGGGAGCGGTATGAGAAAAAGCCTTTTATGGATAATTGGCATTATGATTATTTGTGCAAGGTTTTAGAAAATACCTTGCCTTGCAATACCGAAAATCTTGGATTTATACCCGAAAGACAGACCATTACAAGGCTTATGATAAATATGCCTCCCTCTTATGGTAAAACCGAAATTATCGCGCGCTGCTTTATCGCGTGGGCTTTGGGGAATTATCCTCAAAGGAAGTTTTTTTATATCAGTTATAGCGATGAGCTGTGTAGGAAAATCAGCAATCAAGTGCGCGACTTGCTTAAAAGTCGGTTTTTTGCGAGTGTGTTTGGTAAGAATCCGCAGTTTTTACAAGACAATGCAAATGAGTTTATCTTTAAAGAGGGGGGAGGGCTATTCGTAACGACACTTAAGAGTGCTTTGACAGGGTTTCACGCACACCAAATCCTTATCGATGATCCTATCAAAGTCAGTGCGATGACAAGCAGGAGTGAGCGAAACTTAGTCAATCAAAACTTTAAAGAAAGTGTGATGAGCCGACTTCAAGACAATCAAAGCAATATCACGATTTTGATGCAAAGACTCGGCGATGAGGATTTGTGCGGATTCTTGCTTAGTGAGAAAAACTTTGAGCGCTCTATTATCGAGCAATGGCAACAAATCAGCCTTAAGGCACTCAATGACAAGGAGGAGAGCTACTCCATAGGGGAGTATAGCTATCAGAGAGCAGCACACACCGCGTTATTTCCTTTGAGGCATACCAAAGAGGAGCTAGAGCGTCTAAGGCTGCAAATGGGTAATGATGAATTCTCTACGCAATATCAGCAAGACCCGCAAGTGAGTGAAGCGGGGTATTTTGAAAAGGTGTATTTTAAGACTATCCCTAGCTATGAATGCAGCGCGCAAAATCTCTATATCTTTGTGGATAATGCAATGAGCCTTAATGCGAATGCAGACAATAGGGCTTTAGTGCTTATCGGGGTAGAATCGTATCAAGAAGCGGTGCGCTATGTCGTGCGGGATTGTCTGTGCGGGATATGGAGTGAGGAAGAGACACTCAAAGAGCTTATAAGCCTTATGTATGACAATCCCACTGCAAAGGTTTATATAGAGAGCGAGGGGGGAGGGCTCACGCTAGAGCGACTTTTAGAGAATGAAATCGTAAGGTTTAATTTTAACGCAAAGAGCAGCGGGAAAAATGCCATTATTAACTCCGTCAAATGCTACACCCCTAGTCGGAAAATCAGCAAGGTAGAGAAGATAAAGGCAATCAGACCTTACTATAACACCGGCTTTTTGGTGTTTTTGCACAATGCGCGGGGATTAAAACAAATCAAAAAAGAGCTTTTTAGCTTTAATCCCGCAAAGCCCTTTCGGAAAGATGATTGTATCGATGCGATCGCAAGTGCGATGATGCACGATGAAGTGATACCTATAAGGGGAGCAAAAAAGCAGGGCGTGCAGGGGAGGAGGTTATCACGCCCAGCATGGAACATCTAAAAGCATTCAGCTTTGGGTATCCATAGCAGAGATTAGCAAAATTTTAAGGGTTTAGAGCATTCAGCTTTGGGTAATCATTTCGCAGATTTTGGAGATTTTGAAGGTTCGCAGACCTCTAGTCTAGCCTCACCTCCAAAATCTCCAAAAAACCACGAAAGCAATACCGCGAATCTTAGAATGCTAAGCGTTTTTTTTGGAATGTAAAGATTTTTGAAAAGTTTAAGGAAAAAACTAAGAATCACGCGGAGGGATTTTTGATGAATTTTAAGAGTTTTCGCAAAAAGAAAAGGGGTTTATCCCCTCCTCACTCCCCTTAACCCCGAAAAGAATAAAGCCGCCGCTTTTTCTTTTTGGCTTCTGCTTGCAGTGATGTGAAGCAAAGCGGAACGAAAAACAAGGGGAGAGCCTCGCTTTATCCGCTTCTAGCTCAAATCGTGCGGAGGCACTGCTGCCTCCTTTAATCACGATTTACGCACCACGAAGCGGGCGAGAAAGAATGAAGACAAAGGAATCACAAAAAATTCTAGTCATTGCGAGGAAAAATCTTTGCTTTGCAAATGAGCATAAGGGAGCGGACTTAGCGTCCGTAACCGCAATGCGAATGCAGCAATCAAGGATTTTAACCGCAAGGACGAATTTATCTTAATTGGAATAAGGAATAAGGGTTATGCAAGGAGAGCGAAATGAGACGCACTTAGTGTGCGTTGCAATGAGTAAGCCGCAGCATTCCCTTATTAGTCGCTCAAAACTGAATTTATCTTAATTTGCAAAAGGAGTATTTATGAGTTTTTGGAATCCTACCGCTTACTTCAACGGCTCAAAATTCTACCGACTAAGGAACAAATACACCGAGCAATACTTTGAAGCCGCGCTCAAGGTGATAAGGCAAGAGGGCTTAAAGGTGTGTGATTTGAATGATAGCACAAGGACTATCACCCTAAGCAATGATCAGCGATTTATGTATCAAGAGGCAAAAGCAAACAACACTCTAAGCGCGACCAAAAAGAAGCTAGAGAGAGAGTTTTTAAAAGGCAGCATAGGGTGGGTAAAGTGGGTTGATGAGAATAATGTCAAAGTGCATAGGAAAGGCTTAAGGAGTTTTTGTGAAAGTTTGGCGATGCACAGAGCCACGAGAGAGACAGGCTATGTATGGCATCTAGTCAGTGATGAAATAAGGCAGAGCTGGCTCAATCAAGCGATTATCCAAATTATAGTCCTTATCGCCTCTGAAGCCCTTAAAGCGATACCTTTTACAGGGTGGGCGGCGTATGTAGTGAAATTTGTCGCTTACACATCGTGGTATGGCTCACTCATAGCCTATATGACCTTACGCATCTTAGAGCTAAAAGATATGTATGATAAGACAAAGATTAATCATATCAATGCCTTAGATCTCAGCGAAAAATTAAGCGTGAGCCTTAATGCAAGGGCAAATGATATGCTTAGGCATAAAAAATACATCGGAGAGAGTGCGAAGCTTTTTAGCGGGATAAGAATCTATGCGAGTGGGGATATATATATGAGCGAAGCCGCAGGGAGTGAGAGCTTTTGCCCCACGCAGAGCTTTACCCCTTATAAGCATTTCCTCCCTAAAGACGCAAAAGAGCCTCAAGAAGAGGGCATCGATGAGCAGATACAAAATCGCGCACACTATACAGAAGCGGGAAATAAGGGCTATAACGCTAATCCTTATATCCCTCAAGCACAGATTAAAAAGCTCGATCATGACAGCGCGTTTAAGAAAAATTATTTTACCCTCCATAATCAGCGACTGCAAAGGGGGTATGCCAAGCTTTGTGCGTTTATTATCGATGAGTATGAGCCTTATGTCAAGCGCACAGCTTACAGCGCGAGTGAATGGATACAAGCGGTGTATGATAACGATATAGATTTTTATAAAAATGTGCTTTATACCTATCTGCAAAGCAAAGATATGCTTTACAAGCTAGAGCGATACAATTACGCACTAAGGGCGGATTTTGATTATTTTAATAGGTTTGATAGGAGCTATGAAAGCAGACAAGATATGAGCATCAGCGATACGCGGGGTTTGAGTGAGGAAGTAGCGCAATATGAGAGCGAGCAGGAGGCACAGAGTGAGGATAAGGACCAAGAGGAAGCTTTAAATATGCTTATCTCCCTTAAGGCGATGGCGCAAGAGCAAGAAAGCGGGGAATACAGCGAAGAGAGGGATTATTTTGATACGCAAGGCGAGGTGTTTTTGGGGTATAAGAGGGCGTTTATCCAGCAAATGAGTGAGGAGAGAGATATTTTAAAAATGCTCATACATGAGGAGCTCAAAGTATGGTATTTGAGTGAATATAAAGGGGTATTTTATGGTATTGTGTCAGAGGAGATAATGGAGCAATACAGAGAGCATATTATGTTTTTACAATACGCACAGAGTATCGGTGTGCTTGATACAAAGGGAGGGTATGGAGTTTTGTATGTGGATTTGGAGACGGGGGAAGTGGGGGTTGAGTTGAGAGATGAGAGAATAGAGGAGGATCTGAAAAGAGCATTCAGCTTTGGGTAATCATTGCGTGGATTAAGTATTTTTTAGGTTTTAGAGCAATTCAGCTTTGGGTATCCATAGCAGAGATTAGCAAAATTTTAAGGGTTCATAGGCACTAGCCTTATTCACCCCTAAAATTTTGCTAAAGCTCCACTAGCAATACCGCGAATCTTAGAATGCTAAGCGTTTTTTTTGGAATGTAAAGATTTTTGAAAAGTTTAAAGAAAAATCCAAAGAATCACGCGGAGGGATTTTTTGATGAATTTTAAGAGTTGTGAAGCTTTGAGCGCGAGGAGTTACCTAAGCGGTAATGACGAAGTGCGAAAAGCAAACTCTCTTAAAAAGTCGCAAAAAAGCCAACGCGAAATTTTTAACCCTTTAAAAATAACACACTTTTTAATATATTTATTAATATAAAGTTACGCAAAAGGAGTAAAAAGGTGAGCAAAAAGCAACAAATGGCAGATGGCTTCAAAAACGGCACTGATGGGGCAAAAATATGGAATGCGATTTTTAATGATAATGACAAAGGGCGCAAAGCACAAACTAAGATAAAAGATAAAGACAACTACAAAACACCTTTTGAGAAAAAATAATGCGAGAAGTCCTAAGCACAAAGCCTACAAAGATATTTTTTAAAAATCGCTATGACAAGATAGAAAGCATCATTGCGCTAGAGCCTGATATAAGCACCCATTTGCCTACCTTTACGCCAAGGATAAGGGCACTCCTTGAGAACAAACAAGAGCTTTTTATCTACGAGGGGGAGGGGGTAGCCCCTATAGAATCGTGCCTTAAGAAATATGACTTTAAGGCTTTATGCGTGAAAGATTTAGATCGTTACTTACAGCAAAAGAGTTTCAAGGGTATCCCTTATCCTCAAAGGGAGCTTATAGAAGCGTTTGTAGAGCTTTATGAGCTTAATACGAGTAGGGATTTTACCCTTTGCCCCCCTTATTTTATGAAGAAAATGGCAGAGCTTTTGGGAGAAAGGCACGATGATTGCAAATAAGAATGAAATCAAAGGATTTTACCTCACGCACGATATGAGCCCCAAAGACACCGCGGCGCATTTTAATATCTCTTATCGGACGCTTATGCACTGGATAAAGACCGAAAAATGGGAGCGGGGAGGGGCGATAAAAAATATCCATATCACGCAACAAGCGGTTTTTAAGGATAATGCAAATAAGGTGATTGACATCGCCCAAGCAAAGATAAAAAATGAAATCAGGGCGAATTTGGGGGAGCTAAGCCTTGATAAACTTGTAGAAAATAACCTCCTAGAGACAAGCACCGATGAAGTGCTGCTCAAGGCAATGAATCTCAACTATATCCAAAAAAACATCGCCTTAAGCGCGATCATCGCTAAGGATAGTATGCTAAGAATGCTCAATTACCAAAGGGAGCAGGGCGATATTAAAAATGAGCCGACATTGATTTTGTGTGCGGAAAAGACCGCGCGGCTTTTTATGGATATGCAGCAGACGATTTATGGTAAAAATACGCACAGCGAGGAGAAAAACACCAACGATTTGGCGAGTTTGAGTATTGCCGAGCTAAAATCCATCATAGAGCAATAAGCATTCAGCTTTGGGTAATCATTGCGTGGATTAAGTATTTTTTAGGGGAATATCGCAGACCCTTAGTCTAGCTCACCCCTAAAAAATACTTAAAACCGCCCAAGCAATACCGCGAATCTTAGAATGCTAAGCGTTTTTTTGGAATGTAAAGATTTTTGAAAAGTTTAAAGAAAAATCCAAAGAATCACGCGGAGGGATTTTTTGAGGGATTTTAAGAGTTGTGAAGCTTTGAGCGCGAGGAGTTACCTAAGCGGTAATGACGAAGTGCGAAAAGCAAACTCTCTTAAAAGTCGCAAAAAGCCAACGCGAAAAACACAAGAAACCGCCCAAGATTTAGAATCTAGGGAGGATTAATGAATTTGCAAAGAGTAAATTAATGCTCTTTGCATTTATCAATCAAAGCAAGGAGCGCATCAAGATTTTGTGCTTTTTTATAGTTCTCAAGCCACGAATCCACCCAAATAGGTGTTTCTCCCTTTTGTTTCCAATTCATTAGCGTTTGATAAGGCATTCCCACAATAGCAGTAAATTCCTTTTTAGAAAGCCCTAATGACTCTAGTTTTTGCTCAAATTCTGTGTTTTTCATTAAATTCCTTTAACTATTATAGTTATAAATATAACAAAATATAACTAAAATAATTATAAAAGCCTTGACAAAATGATTAAAATAATATATAATTATATCATAAATTAACTAAAATAGTTAATTTAAATCCAAAAGAAAGGAGCAAAGCAAGATGAAAACTTTAGATATTATGATTAAACTCGCATTTTTAATCTACATCATCTCTAAGATAATCCACACTTGGATACCTTAGAGTAAGGGGCGATAAGCCCCGCTATCGTTTTCATCTGTTGCTATTCTACCATAAAAGGAGTAAAAATGAGTGAAATTATCGGATATGTAGCGGAAATCGCCGAAGTGCTGGTGATAGTCGGGCTTGTGTTTTATGTCGATGCCTTGCGTAAGCGCATTGAAAAGTTAGAATCTAAGGAGGATTAAAGGAGCAAAAGATGAACGCTAGTGATGTGCTCGAGTTAATCACTGCTTTAATCTGCTTGATAACTGCAATTATTAGCTTAAGGGGTTTTTTAAGCCCCTTTTTTCATCTTTTGCTTTCCCATTGTGCATTGAGTGCAAAGGTTTAATCGGCTTGAAAAAGAAGTAAAGAATCTAAAGGATAAAATTAAAAGTTAGGGCTTTTGCGATATAATGACACAAAAGGATATGATAATGAAAGATAGTGAGAATCTCATTAAAAAGACTTGCAAAGAGCTAGGATTGACTTATCGTGAGCTTGGGTCGTGCATCGGATATAGCGAGAGTGCGCTCAATAACGCAGCAAGACAAGATAAAATAAGCGAACCACTTAGCTTTGCTATTGCTTTATATCTTGAGAATTTGAAACTTAAAGAAGAGCTAGAAGATTTCAGAACTCTTAAAAAAATTCTTGCAAAAACACTTTAAAAGTGTTTTTATTCTACTAAAAACATAAATAATATATAATAACTATTGACTTTAACACTTAATTAGTGTATAATTATCTTATCAAAACATAAATAAAGTGTTTTGAAATTCAAGAAAGGAGATACACAAATGAAATGGCTAGATTTAATCATCAAGTTATCACGACTTGTAGCCATTATCCTTTGGATTATTAAAATCCTAAGCGGATAGGCAAAGGGAGGAAACCTCCCTTAAATCCATAGGCATTTGTGTATCTATAATCTTAGCATAAAAGGAGTAAAAATGCTAGAAAATGTATTGTTTGGTGTGATTATTTTGTGGCTTTGTGCGTTAAGCTATAAGGTGTTTAAAATGGATAAAAAGGACTAGGTGGGCGCAAGTGTTAGCTAAAGCGTAGCTTCTTTAGCAAAATGGCTTTTGAGATTTGAGGTGTGTCTATTTTTTATTCCTATCGGCAATTGCCTTTTTGGTCATTGCATTAAAATCTTGGCTAAGTTTGTCAATCACGAGCTCCTCAATGACTTTGTATTTTTGCGCGAGTTTGTAGTTCTCAAGCCAACTATCCACCCAAATAGGGATAGGTTTGCTCTCATCTTTCCAATTTGCCACAGAACTATAGGCTAACCCTGTCATATTACAAAAATCTTGCCGTGAAATGCCGAGACTCTTGAGCTTGGCATCAAAATCTTTTTTATTCATTTTTTACTCCTTTGGTTTATAAAACATTTTACCAAAAATTACTTAAAGAGTAAATAGAAATGTAAAAAATATATTAAAAAAGTAATATCACTCTTGACAATATCATCAAAAAAGTATATAATTATGGTATGTTTTTACTTAAAAGGTAAAAACAAATCCAAAGAAAGGAGCAAAGCAAGATGAAAACTTTAGATATTATGGTTAAAGTGGCGACTTTAATCTATATCATCTCTAAGATAATCCAGTGGATAGCTTAGGATAAGGGGCGATAAGCCCCCTATCGTTTTCATCTGTTGCTATTCTACCATAAAAGGAGTAAAAAATGAGTGAAATTATCGGATATGTAGCGGAAATCGCCGAAGTGCTAGTGATAGTCGGGCTTGTGTTTTATGTCGATGCCTTGCGTAAGCGCATTGA
>NZ_JROZ02000005.1 GCF_000765665.2 Helicobacter sp. MIT 05-5293 | reverse complement strand
CGAGCAAGACAAAACCGGACAAAACACCATTTCGATGCGTGGGCTTGGCTCATCTTATACGCTAATCCTTATTGATGGTAAAAGACAAAATAGCTCGGGAGGATTCATACAAAATGGTTTGGGGAATGCCACTTCCTTTATGCCACCACCTGAAATGATTGAACGCATCGAAGTCATTCGTGGTCCTGCCTCTATCATTTATGGCTCTGATGCGATGGGAGGGGTGATTAATATTATCACGAAAAAACACTTTAGCAAAGTAAGCGCGGGTGTGCAGCTCAATACGCAACTTTTTGAGCCACACAATGAATGGGGCAATAACTACGGCGCAAACGCGTATGTGAATACACCACTTATCAAAGACAAGCTTTCACTTAATCTCCGCGGTTCTTACCGCTATAACGAACCCAACGCGTTTTTAAATCCTACTGGTCCAAGTAATGGCAATCCCTATGCCGCGCACTCTAGCACTGGTTCGCAAAATTGGAATGCAGGATTTCGGCTCAACTACACACCCACGAAGAGTGATTATATTTATTTAGATTCTGAAGTGTATAACGGGACATTTGGCTCTTTGAGCACCTCACAAAGTGCAATCACAAGTGTGCAAGAAATGTATAAAGTCAATAATGTCTTAAATCACGATGGGAATTACAGCTGGGGGAAACTCTCTTCTTACGCACAATACACCTATAATATCATTGCTCCACACAGAGACTATGGAGTGAGTAGTGGTATCCATACTGGTGGAACAAAGGGAGATTATATCGACTGGAGTAGCAAAAGGACGAATCAAATTGCCGCACTACAATCCGTCTATAATAACGACTTTGACTTTGGCGGAGCGGGAAGCCTTATCTTTAATGGCGGGTTGTATTATCTCTATGAACAATTAGCAGGGACTTTTTCTAATAAACACAGAGTTTTAAATCAAAATCAAGCTGCTATCTTTGCCGAGGGGGAATACCTTATCAATCGCTATGTGAGTGCGACACTAGGTTTGCGTTACACTTATAGTGATCGCTTTGTAACCGTTCCTAATCCGCGATTCTATGTGAATTATAATCCTACCGATTGGCTGACTTTCAAGGCAGGGGTGGCTAGTGGTATGCTAATCCCCACACTTTTACAATCATCTGAAGAAACTTGGGAATCAAAAGATAAAAATGGTAATGCAACAACTACCATTGGGAATCCAGACCTTAAACCCGAGCAAAGCTGGAATTATGAACTGTCTGCGATCGTAGATACAGAACCTGCGATGTTTATCTTGACAGGCTATTACACCGATTTTAATAACCAAATCGAGACTCTAAGTAGTGAGAGTGGAATGTCAATACCTTGGTATGGGGAGTGTCAAGGGAAGTGTGCCACCTATCGTAATATCGATAAAAGCCTTGTAACCGGTGCAGAGGCAAGCCTAAAAGTCAAGCCCTTCTATGGATTTGCGCTTGATGCAAGCTATGGATTCACCTATACAAAGAATCTTAGCAGTGGTTCTTCAAAAGGTGAGCCTATCAACTCTATCCCTAAGCATATTTTTACTCTTAAGCCAAGCTATACTTATAAAAACTTCAATGCTTATATCCGCTGGAGTGGGAAATTTAAAACACCAACAATCGCAGGAAATGCAAGAACCAATGTGCGTGAAGCTGTAGGACCATACTACAAAGACTATCAATTAGTAGATATTGCCGCAACTTATAAGTTTAACAAAACTTATATGCTCACCTTTGCGGTGAATAATCTCTTTGATGTGTATTTTATGGATTATGCCATTAGTGGAAATTCCGCACAAAACCGCTATCAAAGAATCTTACCAAGCAGAAACTATTGGATTAGCTTTAGTGCAAATTTCTAGGACAAAAGCTTAGAGGTAGCATCACCGAAGCCCTTTGCGCATAACATCGATGAGGGATTATCAAATCCCCTCCATTGATGCGCACCTCATCATAAAAAATCAGATCAATATCCAATGTGCGCGGAGCATTTTTAAAAGCCCTCTTGCGTCCGCGCCCAAATCGCCGCTCGATATAAAAGATAAGAGCATACACTTCACGCACACTCAAACTTGTCGCAATGATAAGCACGGCATTATAAAAATCATTTTGTTGTGTGTAGCCAAATGGGGGATTGCGCCATATTGGAGAACTCCAGAGAATCTGCATCTGTGAATGTTTGCTAATATGCCTAAAGACAGATTCTAAGATTTTCATACTTTGCCCTTGATTTGACCCAAGCCCCAAAGTAATACGATGAATAAAACGCACACTTTCACGCACAGAAAAAGGAAAATGTGAAGAGCACAGAATCTTAGGCATATTGGTATCAGAAGAAACAGACATTGATGACCTTTTGCGTTTTTTGCGTGGGTGTGGTTTTAGATTATCTAAAACATTATAGAATCTTACTCGCAATAAGTATCAAACTAAAAGGATCAAAAATGAAAAAAAGTGGCTTTTTTCTTCTCTTCGCTCTTGCTTCATTGACTTTTGCAGCGAGTTTTGAACAGACTTTGCAAGAAATCATCAAGAAAAATACCAAGCAAGATGTGAAGATTCTCAAAATTCAGAATCTTCAAAGCACGCCTGATGTCAAACTTGTGATGATCCAAGCGGGTGAAATGCAAGTGCCGCTGTTTGCAAGTAAAGACGGCAAAGTGATCATGGGTGTTTCTAATGTCTTCTTCTCCGATAATGAAAATGATAAAGGCATCATCGCTAATGCGATCAAACAATCCCAAAGTGCGCAAAAACCAGATAGTGCGAAACTTGATACATTCTTTAAAAAATTATCTAAAGATGATTATATTATTTTAACTTCAAATAATAAAAATACTAAAAAGATTACTTATATTGTTTCCGACCCAAATTGCCCTAGCTGCCAAAAAGAACTTGCAAATATTCAAGAGAGGCTAAAAGATTCTGATGTGTATATGTTACTTGTAGGCTTTGTGGGGAAAGATTCACCGATGAAGTCAAGTATGATTAAAGATCGATTACTTGATTCTAAAGATAATAAAGAGAAAATCGCTTTACTCAAAGAAGTCTATAATCCCTCTTACAAAATCCCTAGCAGTTATTTAGGCATTGATGTCAAAGAGATTATGAATATCAATCAAAAGGTTGTAGAAGCGGGGATTCAAAGTGTGCCTTTTATCCATGAAAGCACGAAATAGCTTTTAAAAAGTCTTTAAAAGCTCTTCAAAGCTTTGCTTAAACGCACTCAATCCTTCTTCTAAAAGTGTAGAAGCGATAGAATCTCGATTAATCCCAAAAGATTCTATCTCGGTGAAAAAATCCTCTTGCGCTTTTTTATCAAGAGGAGCTTTAAGTGCTTCTTCACTTTGATATGCAGCAATCGCATCAAGAGGTGCGGTATTGACACTATGAGGGAATTTAAGCGCATCAATATAATAACTAGGCTTTAAATCACCACCTTTTACCCCTGTCGAAGCAAAAAGTGTGCGGATTGTCAAATCTCCTTGATACTCGATTGCATCATAGCATTCCATTGCATTGATAATACCAAGTTTGCTACCTAGATGCGGAGCTTTTGCATATAAAAGTGAATCTACTGCACGATCAAATCGCGAAACAAATACACTGATGACTGCGCGAGGCTGTGAATGGTTTTTTGATGCGCTAAGGAATGCTTCTAAACATTTTTGCGTTTGTTCAAGTGTGAAAATCAAAGTCGCATTGACATTAATCCCTTTTGCATAAAGTGCGTTCATCACCTCATAACCTGCCTTTGTCGCGGGGACTTTTATCATCACATTAGGCTTTTGAATACTTTGATAAAGTCTTATCCCCTCATCAATACTTTTATCTGCATCATCACATAAAAAAGGATCAATTTCAATGCTAATATAGCCATTATCGGGATTCCTTTCCCATAAAGGCAAAAGAATCTCTGCTGCGCGTTTAATATCACAAAGTGCGAGATGCTCATAAATCTCTTTTGCTTTTTGTCCTTTGAGAGATTGAATCTGCTGCTGATAAATGGGAGTTTTGAGTGCTTGAGCAAAAATGCTAGGATTACTTGTCGCTCCCTTAATGATTTGAGAATCTAGCAAAGATTTAAATTCATTTTCCAAAAACTCTTTTTGTATAAAATCACACCATAGGCTGAAATTATGTGATTGTTGAGACATTCTTGCTCCTTTTTTAAGCTCAAAAATAGTAAATAAGCCATATTATAGCAGACAAATAGAATCTATGAAAAGGAGATTTATGCGGTATAAATTAATGATGTGCGGATTTAGCGCAATGTGCGAAGATATGCAAGAAGTGCGCGATCGCTTAAAAGTGATTCCCGTGGAGAGAGCGCAATTAGAAAGCTCACCTTGCTATGTGATTGATCTTGTTTCAGGAGAACAATATAAAATCTCTCCAACCCCTAAAGGCTGGGCGATAGAAGAAAAAGATTCTCAAGATTCTTAAAATTTATAAAATTCGTGTAAAAATCACTTTTACACATCAAGATGCTTGACATCTTTAGCGTGTTCTTGAATATAAAGTCTTCGCGGCTCGACTTCATCACCCATAAAAAGTGTGAAAATCTGATCAGTGTTTTCATCATCATCAATTCTCACACGCAAAAGTGTGCGATTTGCCGGTGTCATTGTCGTCTCCCATAATTGATCAGGATTCATTTCACCCAGACCTTTATAACGTTGAATCTTCGCACCTTTTTTCGCACTTTCCTCAATCTTTTCTAAGAAAACAAAAATATCTTCATCATTGAGGAAGCTTAATTCACGATCTTTAATCTTTTGATAGATAAAACGCGCTTCTTGGAAGAAATTATCGACAAAAAGTGAATCATCAATATTTAGCTCAACTAAGCCCATTTTGGTTTGGATATAAAGTGTCAAACGCTCCTGCGTGATATTTTTATTCAAAATATTACATTCTTGTGTGGAAAGAAAAGATTCTATTTTTACACAGAGATTCTCCAAATCCAACGCATCAAGTTCTTCATTTTCAACTAAATAGCGCACAACTTCAATCATTGAATAACGTTTTTCAAGCTCTTTGAGTATAGAACGATAATGCGAGATAAATTTTAGAATCTCCAAAAGCTCTTGATTCCCAATGCCTTCAAAACTGAAATTTTCAATGCCATTTTCAATCAAAAATTCGCTCAATGCTCGCTCATTCTTAAGATAAATCTCTTTTTTACCTTTTTCATAACGATAAAGTGGAGGCTGCGCAATATAAATATGCCCATTTGCGACAAGAGGCTTTAAGTAGCGATAAAAAAATGTCATAAGAAGTGTTTGAATATGACTCCCATCAACATCGGCATCAGTCATAATGATGATTTTGTGGTAACGAAGCTTTTCAATATTAAATTCATCGCCGATTCCACAACCAAAAGCTGTGATCATATTTTTGATTTCATCACTTTTGAGAATCTTATCAAGACGCGATTTTTCAACATTAAGAATCTTCCCACGCAAAGGTAAAATTGCTTGAAAAGCACGATCTCTTCCTTGTTTCGCACTACCTCCCGCACTATCACCCTCTACGAGATAGATTTCGGATCTTTCTGGGTCTTTACTTTGACAATCTGCGAGTTTGCCCGGTAATGTCCCCACAGAAAAATTTTCTTTTTTGCGTGTGAGATCACGTGCTTTTTTCGCTGCTTCTCTACCACGCGCTGCCATAATAGCTTTTTGCATAATAGCTTTAGCTTCATTAGGGTTTTCTTCAAAAAATTTACAAAGTTTATCATAGGTGAGTTTTTGCACGATTGGCTTAACAAAAGAGCTTCCTAATTTACCTTTAGTCTGCCCCTCAAATTGAGGATCGACAATTTTTACAGAAATGATTGCAATCAGTCCTTCACGCACATCATCACCTGTAACTTTAGAATCTTTCTCACGCGCTGAAGCATTTGCCTCAATATAATTCATAATCGCACGACTAAGTCCTGCTCTAAATCCTGCCTCGTGCGTCCCACCATCAGGCGTGCGGATATTATTGACAAAACTCAAAACTTTTTCATCATAGCTTTCATTATAAGCTAAAGCGACCTCGATTTCGCTTTCTTGTTCATTTGAATCAAAACTGATAATTGATGAAATAAAAGTTTTATGATTAATATCTTGGACAAATTGATTTAAACCGCCGTCAAAATGATAATGCTCTTCTAATTGTGTGCGTTCGTCTTTGAAATGCAAAGTGATATTGCGATTAAGATATGCCATTTCTTTAAAACGTCTTGTGAGAATCTGTGCATCAAATTCTAAGACTTCCATAACATCACCATCGGGAAAAAATTCTATTGTTGTTCCATTTTCTTGCGTTTTCCCGATAATCTCTAAATCACTTTGAGGAATCCCTTGCGCAAATTCTTGACGATAAATATTGCCATTTTTTTTGATTGTCATAATCAGACGTTTTGAAAGTGCATTGACAACGCTCACACCCACTCCGTGCAAACCACCAGAGACTTTATAAGTATCTTGGTCGAATTTTCCCCCAGCGTGAAGTGTCGTAAGCACAAGTGTAGCAGCAGGGAGATTCTCTGTAGGGTGAATATCTACAGGGATTCCGCGTCCGTTGTCCTCGATAATCGCGCTTCCTTCTTCTGTGAGTGTAACACGAATACAATCACAATGTCCTGCCATTGCTTCATCAATAGAATTATCTACGACTTCATAGATCATATGATGTAAGCCCCCGACATTGGTATCACCAATATACATTCCGGGACGCTTTCTGACGGCTTCTAAACCTTTTAAGACTTTGATATTACTTGCTTGATATTCTTTTTTTTCCATAATTTTATTGCTCACTTTAGAATTACAGAATCACAGGCATAATAACGGTTGAAAAATTATCATTATTAACGACAAAAGGTGTATTTGATTCATTGATGCAAAGTGTGAATTCACTTGAATCAATTTGTGAGAGGAAATCAAGGATATATTTTGAATTGAGTCCTAAGGCAAAAGATTCAGTAATAGGTGTTTGAATCTCAATTTGTGTTGAAGCTTCAGCATTATCCTCGCTTAATGTCTCAAAAAGTATCTCATTAGAAGAAATAGTAATTTTAATGTTATTTGCTAGTGAATTAACAAGTTTTAAGGCATCGACAAATTGATCTTTGGGCAGTTGGATTTTGTGTTTGAATTCTTTAGGAATGATTTTTTCATAATCAGGATATTTACCACTGATGAGTTTAGTATAAAAAGTGTAGCGATTGTTTTTAAGAATCAGATGAGTTTGATTGTGGAAAATTTGGAGCTCTTCGATAAAGAGTTTTTGAATCTCATTAATTGCTTTTTTAGGAATGATTAGAGAAAGTGTATCAACTGATTGACTTTTGTATTCAATGAGAGCTAGTCTTCTTGTGTCTGTGGCGACAAAATTAAAACTATATTCTTTGATGTCTAGTAATGAACCATTAAGCTCATATTTTGGGTTATTAGTATCTACGGCTGGGTTTATTTTACGAATAGAGTGAAGAAATTTATCAGATTGAATGTTGATTTGAGCATGAGAATCGTATTCTGGAAATTTAGGGAATTCGTCAGCATTAAACATAGGAAGTTTAAATTTTGCTCTACCTTGTCGGATATGGATTGTATCTTGGTCAGTTTCTAAAGTTATTTCTGCATCTTTTAGTCTTTTGATAATGTCAAGAATTTGTCTTCCATTGACTGTCCCACTACCTTGAGTTTCACACTTAACAGGAATCGTAGATTCAAGCCATATTTCGTAATCGGTAGCTTTGATTTGTAATTGATCTTCTTGTGTTTTGAAATAAATATGTGCAGTGATTTGTGATCGGTCTCGTTTTTCAAGGAAATTTTGGCAATCATTGAGAATTGTTTCAAATGAGCTTTTAGGGAGTGAAATTTTCATTGGAAGTCCTTTAGTTAATATTATTATTTTAGTAAAATATAGTAGGCATTGTGAAAATGTGAAAACTGCTACTATATCTACTCAGGGCTTTGTTATAATGTGTGAATAAGTTTGAGGCGTTTTTCACACTTTTTCCCTGTCATTATATCTAAGTTTCCTTATATTTTGGTAATTATTCTATTGAATGTATTAGGGTAGAATGTTTTGTTTGGAAGTGTTTGAATGTGTTAATATAATGATTTAAATTTAATTGAAGGATAGATGCAGGATTTATGATGTGTTTTGAGACAAGATTTTCTGATGATATTTTAGAAGTAAAGCTTCTGAAACAATGTGATTTTTCTTTGCCTAAAAATGAGCGTTTATCTCTTCAAAATGCTATATTATCGGCTTCTCGTGTTCGTGTTGATTTTGCTGAAATTCGTAAGGTTGATTTTGTTTTTTGTGCGTTTTTGAAAGAATTGCTACAAGGTAAGCAGTATGAGCTTATTCATACAAATACTGAAATAGATGAGATTTTTGCGACACTTGAGATGTCTTTATCTTTAGAAACTCCTGTTTTACCTTCGCGTTTTTCTCTTTTTTCTTTATCTTCAGTTTTTTTACTTTTCGGGCGTTATTTGAGTGATTTTTTTCAAAGTTTTTTGAATTTTCTTTATTTTTGTGGTATGTGTTTATCGTATTTTTTTCGTTCTCTTTTGCACCCTAAATATATTAAAGTAAGCTCGATTCTCTATCATATGAATCAAGCAGGTTTTAAGGCTTTGCCCGTGGCATTATTGACAGCTTTTATTGTGAGTTATGCTATTGCTTTACAAGGTGTTTTACAGCTTGAGAGAATGGGTGTGCCGATTATGAGTGTGGAGATTGTCGCAAAGCTTTCGTTGCGAGAAATGGGACCTTTTATCCTTGCGATTGTGATTGCAGGGCGCAGCTCTTCAGCTTTTTCAGCTCAACTTGGTGTGATGAATCTTACTGAAGAAACTGATGCGCTCAAAACAATGAATCTTAGTGTTTTTGATTATTTGGTTTTACCGCGTGTGTTGGCTTTGGTGATTGCTATGCCACTTTTAGTTTTTTTAGCTGATGCGGTGAGTTTGTTTGCTGCAATGTTGGCTGTGAAAATGCAGACAGGTATTAACTTCGTGCAATATTTAGAGCGATTTTATGAATATGTAGGTATTAATAATTTTTGGGTAGGTGTAGTAAAAGCTCCTTTTTTCGGGGCAGCGATTGCTTTGGTGGGTTGCTTTCGAGGGCTTTATGTCAAAGGTGATACAGAATCTGTAGGGATTGCTACGACTATGAGTGTCGTTAATGCGATTTTTTGGGTGATTTTGATTAATGCGATTTTTTCAATTATTACTACAAGGCTTGATGTATGAGTATTGTCCAAGTGCGCGACCTTTTCACGGCTTATGGTGATGTGATTATTCACAAGGGTATTAGCTTTGATGTGAAAAAAGGTGAAATATTTGGGATTCTCGGTGGAAGTGGAAGCGGTAAAAGCACATTGCTTAAGAATATGCTTTTTTTACAAAAACCAAAATCAGGTGTGATTAATTTTTTCGGACAAGATATTTGGGCATTAGGCGAGCATAAGCGGGATAAGATTCTTGATCGTTGTGGCGTGTGTTTTCAATTTGGAGCGTTATTTTCTTCGATGAATGTATTAGACAATGTAGGATTTTTGCTCACACAAAAAAGTGATTATGACCAAAATACGATTGATAGAATCTCGCGAATGTGGTTGGATTTAGTAGGATTATCTTCAGAAGTTGCTTATAAATACCCTTATGAGCTTTCTGGTGGAATGAAAAAACGCGTTTCATTAGCGCGAGCTTTAGCATTAAGCCCGGATATTTTGTTTTTAGATGAACCCACAAGCGGGCTTGATTTACAAAGTGCGGAGCGATTTGATACATTGATTAAAAAGCTGAAAGAAGTTTTAGAAATCACGATTATTATGGTAACGCATGATTTGGATTCTATTAAAGACATTGTCGATCGTTTTATTTTACTTCAGGATCAACATATTCTTTTTGAGGGGACCTTAGCAGAGCTTTATCATCAAAAACAAGAAGGTGTTAATGAGGCTACGATCTTTTCAGGTAAGCGTGGAGAAAGATTTTGGCAAGATTTCAATCATAAAAATTAAGGAGATTCTATGGAACGTAATGTCCGATATGTTTGGATTGGCGCAATTTTTTTTATTATACTTATATTAATGATAGCCTTTATTATGTGGCTTAATCGTTTTGAGCTTGATTCTCATCGTTTTCAGCATTATTATACTTATAGCCAAGATGAGGTGGGAGGTATAGGGACAAATACACCTATAAAATACAAAGGTATCAGTGTAGGACGCGTGATTTCAGTTGATTTTGCAAGTCTCAAAGAAGGCACGATTCAAATCCAAATGCTCATTGATTCTCAACTTGAAATCAGAAAAAATGCTAAAGTCATTATAAGCTCACAAGGTCTTGCAGGAGCGAATTACCTTGCATTGATTCAGGGTGATGGTGAGCCTTTAGAAGAAATTGACGGAAAGAAGATTTTGGAGCTTGATAAAGGCAGTATAGAGAAAATTATGAGTAAAGCTACAGAATTAAGTGATGATGCGGCATCGCTTCTTAAAAATGCTAATGCCATTTTAAACGAGCAGAATCTCTATGAGATTTCTTTGATTGTCAAAGATTTACGGGAAAGTGTGCAGAATCTCCAATCTATCACCTTGCAAATGGATAAAAATATGCAAAGAGGTGAATACAATATGCGTGAGATTCTCACACCTACACTTTTGCAATTTCAAGGGAGTTTGCAAGATATGAGTCAATTTTTCACCCAAGCTTCAGCGTTGATTGAAAAGGTTGATAAGAATCCCTACGATAGTATTTTTGGAAAAGCTCCGAAAAAATAGCAAAACTTAAGGATAACAAGAATGAAAAAAATCTTTTTTGCGGTTATGATTATCGCGGGTATAAGCTGGACAGGGTGTGTGAATGTCAAGATTGCTAGTGAGATTCCCTCAATCAGCTATTTTGATATACAAGATTATGAAACATCAAAAAATACTAAAAAATGTCAAAACCAAAAAACATCAAAAAAAATAGGAGTGCTTGATGTCAATGTTGCTTCTGTATTTAATAGCACAGATGTGATTGTGATTAATAATGAAACCTTAAAGATAGAATCTTTAGAAAATAAAAAATGGGTAAGCACACCTAAAGAGATGTTTAAAACAAAGATTCTCTATGCTTTAAAAAATCAATGCTATGAGGCATCATTACAACCTTTTGGCACGCAAAAACTCGATAAGATTCTTAAAATCACATTGACTTCTTTTGCAATTATCAAAAAAACAGAAGGTTATTTTGCGCAAGTGGGCTTATTTTATGAAATCCAAAATGCCTATAATTATTCTCTGTCTAAAAATGATACGATTATCGTGCAAAAGCCTATTCAATTTGACGGCGATTTTTTTGCTTTAGATTTTCGAGATTTAAGTGATGAAGCTGTGAATCTGATGATCAAATCAATCCGCTAAATTATGCGAATGATTTTGTATGCAGTCTTCAAAAATAAAGCGATGATCATCAGGCAATGCCTCAAAAATAGCCTTTGCTAAATCTTGTATTTCCCATAGTGCGCTTTTTGATGTGCGCAAAGAAAGGAAGTTTTGCAAACTGCGTGCGTTGATACTCCAACTAAGTTCGGTGCGATAGGATTCAGGCATGGCGAATTTAGCTAAATCGTTGCTGATACCTTCATGCAGTATTTCACGCAAATTTTCTAAGGCTTTCAGTGAGGCGATATTGACTTTTTCATTATTTGTGAAAACGACAAATGCCTCTGCACGAGCGAGATTCTCTTCATTGACAGGCAAAAAGCTTGGCACATTTCTAAGCTCTTTGAGTGTATAACGCGAGGATTTGACACTCAAACTTGTAAGACGATGACGCGCAAGCTCTTGAAGACATGCCCTTGAAATGCCTTTGATATAAAAATTATAATATAAATGTTCTAAAGTGCTTGCGTGTTTGTATTTATTGCCCACACGATCAATAAGTTCTTTATCTTTTTCTCCTCCATTATCGCCTTTTGCAAAGCTTTGCCAACAAGTGCGGATAGCGTTACTACAAATATGAATAGGTGTAAAATGTAAAAGTGTGATTTGAATCTGTTTCACATTGATCCTTTAATAAAATAAAAATATGCGGTAAAATGTCGGAATATTAGCTTATTTTACTTTAAATTTAAGAGAGATTAGTGATGATTTGGCTTGATATTATTGATCCTAAATATGTTTTATTTTTTCGGCAGATGTTGCCTTTATTAAAGACGGTTGATGAGATTCTTGTTACTACTCGTAAAAGTCAAGGTTATGATGAATGTGCGAGACTTTTAGAGCTTTTTGGCATACAATCACATTGTGTGGGTGGCTATGGTGGAGCGAGTAAAGAGGGTAAATTTCAAGCAAGATTAGATCGACAAAGGGCATTTTTGGAGCTTTTTAATGATCTTAAGCAAATGCCGCGTTTGTTTATCACAGGTGCAAGCGTTGAGGGTGTGCAAACCGCATTTGGACTAGGAATCCCTGTGGTGAATTTTGCAGACACACCGGTGGCAAATGATCATTTTTCATTAGATTCTATTACTATTCTTTCACGATTGACTTTGCCTCTCTCTACACTTGTTTTTCGTCCTTTTGTCGTGCCGGAGATTTGTTATACAAGTTTAGGATTAGATTCTTGTAATGTCAAAGCTTATGATTTCATTGATGTGGCACTTTGGCTCAAGGATATACCAGAATCTACGCCCGATTCAAAAAAGGCATTTTGCGCTAAGCTCGGGCTTGATGAGAGATTGCCTATAATTTTAGTGCGTGAGGAAGAATACAAAGCACATTATGTCAAGGAAAAATTACCGATTATCGAACAAAGTATTATTCTACTTGCACAGAATCTGAATGCAAATATTATAATTATGCCTCGTTATGAGAGCGATTATCTGATAAAGTCATTTTCATCATTACAAAATGTCGTGATTTGGGAAGAAAAGCTAGAGCCTAAAGTTTTTTATCCTCATATTGATTTACTTATCGGCGGCGGTGGGACAATGAATCTTGAAGCGTGTTATTTAGGAATCCCTGTAATTTCTACGCGTTCGCTTTTTCTTTTTCACGATCGGTATTTGCTTGATAATGGCTTAATGAAACATTGCAAAAATGCTAAGGAGGTTTTAGAATCTGCACGGGAGATTCTGCGACAAAATGCGCCAAAGATTCTACAAAAGAGACTCTTTGAGCCTAAAACTGCCGGGTTTGAAGCAATTATCCAAGACATTATGCCTCTTATGAGCTAGGATTTTGCTACATTCCTCCTATGGCGTGTGAGCTAATGTCCCACATTGGCACGAATACGCCTAATGCCAAAAATAACAACAAGATTCCCATAACAAGGCTTAAAATAGGCTCGATAAGAGAGATAAGAAAATCTGTTTTCTCTTGAGCATTTTCTTGGAATCTTTGCGCACATACTTCTAACATTTCTGATAGTTTGCCACTTCGCTCACCCGTAGCGATAAGCGCGAGTGAAATCTCATCAAGCAAATCTTTTTCTGTAATCGCAAGCGAAAAGCTTTTACCATTTTTGATAGATTCTAAAACTTGCTTGAATGAATTTTTCAGATAGAGATTGTGAATACACTCATTTGTAAGGCTTAAGGCATAGTCAAGCGGCGTTGAGGATTTGAGTTGCAAAGAAAGCGTAAAAGTGTATTGATAGAAATAATGCAGCTTAATCATTTCTCCGACAATAGGCAAAGATAGGGAGAGGCGATGCAGTTTTGTTTTGAAAGAGAGTGAGGATTGATAATACCGATAAAGTAAGAATCCCACTAAAATAAGCAATCCTACAAACACCAAACCAAAATGTCGGAAGAAAGATTCTGTATTAATGAGAATCTTCGTATATATAGGCAAACTTGCACTAAACTCTTCAAACATAATCAAAAATTCAGGCAACACAAACATAATAATCCCCAAAAATGCAGCAATGACACTTATTAGCACAAGAAAAGGATAAAATAAAGCCCTTTTAACGCGACTTTTGTTTTTGTGTTCTCGTGCAAGATGTGTGCTAAGCATATTAAAAATCTCGCTCAACTCTCCGCTTTTTTCTCCTAATGCAATCATACTCCATGCCATATCGCCAAAAACATCACGATGTTCTTTAAATGCTAAAGAAAGCTTTTGTCCGAGATTCAGACGATAGGCTATTTCAAGCAGAATGCGTTTGAGAGAGGCTTTTTTGGTATTTTTTGCGCACACCTCAATGACTTCTAAAATAGGCAAAGATGCCGAAAGCATAATGGATATTTGCAAAAATAAAGTGCTAAGATCTTGTTTGGTGATCTTTTGGTCAAGCTTGAGAAATTGCAAATGTAAGAATTCAAACCCTGTGAGAGGCTTGATTTCTAAAGGATAAATATCATATTTTTGCAAACTTTGGTCTTTAGCATTTTCTGTGGAAGTCGCTATAAGTGTAATCTGCACATTTTGATTGTCTTTAATGCCTTTAATCAAATATTTACGCGGTAATTTGTTCATACTTTGCACACCCGATAGATTTCTTCAAGACTCGTTTCGCCTTGGGCAAGATGTTGAAAAGCGTTTTGAAACATACTGATAAAGCCTCCTTCTTGTGTGGGATTGAGCAACAAATGCTGCAAAGATTCGCGTTGAGAGACATCTTTGATATAAGTTTTAAGATCAGGAGAATTACTCAAGCATTCAGCGATCAATAATCGTCCGTTATAACCTTGCATATCACAATGCACGCAACCTTTAGGCGCAAAAAATATCCCATTTTTGAATCTTTCTAATGCTTTAAGTTCGTCTTTTTTACCAGATTGGTAAAGATTCTCAAAAACTTCTTGAGGCGAAATGGGCATCTTACAATGCGGACATAACGCACGCGCAAGTCGTTGAGAAATGATAGCATTGAGTGTAGAAGCAAGAAGATAATCTTGTGCGCCCATTTCAAGCAAACGATCAATCGCACCTAGAGAATCATTAGCATGCAAAGTAGCAAGCACCAAATGCCCGGTGAGCGAAGCTTTTATCGCTGTTTGCAGAGTGTCTTCATCGCGTATTTCACCGATCATAATCACATCGGGATCTTGCCGAAGCAAAGCGCGTAAAGCTTGATTGAATCCAAAATCGTATTTTTCATTGACAAGCACTTGTGTAACAAGATCTATTTGATATTCAATAGGATCTTCAAGTGTGATGATTTTTTTGCTCGGTGATTTAATAGATTCTAGCATCGCATAAAGAGTGGTGCTTTTCCCGCTACCTGTGGGACCTGTCAAAAAGATAATGCCATAAGGAAGCGCAATAGATTCTTTAATGCGTTTGAGGCTAATGGTATCAAAACCTAGAGAATCTAATTCTAATCGTTGTGCATTTTTGTCGAGGATTCTGATAACGAGTGATTCGCCACCAAAAGCGGGCATACTTGAGAGACGAAAATCAAATTCTTTTTGTATCAATACGCGCGTGAAGCGTCCGTCTTGACTTTTACGATTTTGATTAATATCCAAAGCGCATTCAAGCTTTAATCGTGAGCTTAGACTTTTAAAAATATCATTTTCAAGACAAAAACGCTCTTTCATTAGCCCATCGACACGAATACGCACTTTTGCTCCATCAGCGGAGCTTTCAAAGTGAATATCGCTCGCCCTTTCTTGGATACATATTTCTAAAATAAAATCCAAAAGTTTTGCCACACTCATATCGTTTTTGTCATCATTTTTTAAAGCATTTGGGCGGCGATGTTCAGCTTTGAGAGCATCAACAAGCGAACAAAATCTCTCGTGCGTGTGAATCTGCTCACTCAAAAGTCTAAAATCTTCTTCTTTAGCGAGGAAAAAGCACATATGAAAATCAGGGAAAAGCGATCGAATATGTGATTTGATAATCCCCAAAGCGCATGATTCATCAATGAGTGCAATATGAAGTTTTTGTTCTTGAGGGTGGATTGCAAAAATTAAGCAACCCATTTTATGGATAAATTTATACGCAAGTGCGTTTTTGCATTCAAGACTAAGAATCTGCTCGCTAAGATTCACAAAGGGCATCTCTGTCATTGCTTTTCCTTGCCTTTTGGTTGCTCTGTGGGAGGTGGATTTGATAGTGTGGATTCTGTTTTAGATGTCGGGGTGGTTTGATGTGATTGGCTAAAGTCTTCTATCTCTTGAATGCGTTGCAAGTCTTTAGAATCTTGCTTTGCGTCAAGATGAATAATATGAGGAGAAATCACGATAATCATTTCTTGCGTTTCTTTAATGTCTTTTTTATAGCGGAAAAGATATTTAATCAAAGGAATATCACCAAGCAATGGGATTTTGCGTATAGTTTGCCCTTGCGTTTTATCAATCAACCCTCCCAAAATGATTTTTTGTCCGTCTTGGACTTGGACGAGTGAAGAAAGTTGTTTTGTGGAGAGATTAGGCGGTGCATTAAGGGCAGTGCTTTGATTCTCTACGGAAATATCTTTTGCTTTTGTGATAGAAGGGTTGATTTTGAGAATGATTTTATCACCTTTGATGCTTGGTGTAACATCGAGCAAGATTCCCGCAAATACTGAAGGGAAAGCTTGAGAATTATTTTGCACAGAAGTGCCTTGAGTGGTTGTTTGATAAGTCGTATTTTGCGCATAACGCAGCACACTGCCCACGCTGATAATGGCGGGCTGATTGTTGAGCGTAAGGACTTTAGGATTAGAAATGGATTGCACTTTTCCATAAGTTTGCAAAAATTCTACGATTCGATTAATGCTTGCACCTTGAGAAAAAATATTGATTTCATAATTTGTGCCGTTTGTCCCCATACTTGCATAACTTGCACCTTGACCGATATTATTGTTGGGCGAGAGGATTGAGAGATTGCCGAGTTTGAAAAACTCATTCCAATCCACGCCATAGGTTTGATTATCTGTGTGTTGCACATTGAAGATATGCACATCAATTAATACTTGTTTTTGAATCCTTTCGTTAAGGTTGTGAATGTATTTTTGCACCCTATCGATTTGTGTGCGTGTGCCGGTGATAGTGAGCAATCCCGCCGCTTTGTTAATCACGATATGGCGGTCTTTTTTATTGTCATTTTTAAATTCAGAAGTAAAATCAGGCTGATACAAATCACCCGGTCGATAGGCGATATTTGCAATTTCATTTTGCAAATCTCCCCAAAAATCAATTTCATCAATCGAATAAATTTTTGTCCCACTTTTACCGATGCTAGGGTTATTAGAAGTCGCCTTGTTCATCGCCATTTTATGCGTTTGGGAGGGGATTTCAAAATCCGAAATGGCGTTAAATTGCCCGTTATTATATAAAGATTGGACTTGATTGTCTTGTGAAAAAACAATATCTGTGTTGCTTGATCCTACGCGTGTGGTGGCAATGTAGTGAATCTCAAAAGTTTTAGTCAATAAGAATCCGATTTTAAGCGTGTCTTTGTGTAATGTGTAATAAAAGTCATTATCTGTCAAGAGATTCTTTAATGTGCTTTGGAGAGACTTGTCTGTAATGTGAATCGAGGTTTTTTTCGAATCAAGCATTTCTTTGACATTTTCTTGCAAATAAAATACGCTTACATTGGATTGTGAGGCGATTTCTTCAATGATTTTGCTTAAAGGTGTGGCATTATTAGAGTGAATCTGAATATTTTGTGCGTAAGCGTATAGTGCTAATATACCCATAAAAAAGAATATTTTTCTCATGGGAGTTTCTCATTGATAAAAAGATCCAGCGTGTTTTGGGCTTTTTGAAGTTGGATAAATTGAGGATAAATCGCGGTGATTTTATAGCCTCTTATCGTGTCATTAAGCATATACCATTGGTCGTTGATAAGGGCTTTTTTATTGATGATGGCATACAAGCGTAAAGGTTCAGATTCTTGCGTGGAAGCAATAGGGGCAAAGGGATTTTCAAGCTCATTTAAAATAAGCAGGCTAGATTCTTTAGAAAAGGATTGGAGTGCTTGAAAAAGCTCTAAGGTATTTGACTCTTGAGCTAAAACCCATAAGGGCAGTGAAGCAAGTATAATTAATCGTATAAAGATACAAATGTATTTCATTGTTTATACTTTTGGGGCAGCTCAAGGTGTTCATTCAGAAGCAAAAGTTCAAAATCAATCTGATTAGGTGTGTGTGCGAATGCTAAGTAATCAATGCTCAAATAAGGATCAGATTCTATAAATGTAAGCAAGGAAATAATATCTGAAAATCCTCCTGCGCCTTTGATTTGTAATGATTGAGTGGCGTGATGAGGTTTGATTGAAGAAAGCGTGAGTGGCTGTGTTTCAACAAACTTGATAATATTTTTCATTAATGCGTAATTATCTTGAGATTCACCTTGTAAAGTGTGAATCTCATTGAGAAGTTGCGTGTAGAGATGTCGCTCTTTCTCAAGATTTGTTTCAAGTTTGATGATTTTGTCTTTGGAGCGTTGTTTGCTGTGATTGATAGAATCTTGGGATTGTGTAAATTCTACAAAAGTATGTTGATAAAGCGATGAAAGTGCAGTGTATTTTTCTACAAGTGGCAGATACACAAAATCAATCATAACAAAAAGTATGCACAATGCACTCGCAGTAGCAAGAAGTATTTTTTCTCGAGGAGTTTTATTGTTTAAAAATATCTGAATAGTATGTAAAGGTGGAAGAAAGATTGATTTAAATGACATTATGAATCACCAAAATTTGTGAATGGACAAGATTATCTTGCTCCGAATCTTGCAAGTCTTTTGGAGGATACATCAAAGCACTTTGGGTGGGTGTATTGAGATGTGCAAGGAGATGAGAGATGTGAATCTGGGAAGTAGAGCTTACATCAAGGGCAATGAGTATTGTTTCGGGTGTGCCAAAAAGGGCAACTTTTTGCAAAGTAAGATGTGTATTGTCAATATCTTTTAAGACCTCTTGAAATAATAAAAGGCGTTGGTGATAGGTTTGTTGCCAATGGTGCAGATTCTTGATTTGTGAGATAAGGGAGGCATTTTGTTGTTGATAATAAGCCAACTCTTGCGCGCTTTGTGCATAAGAAGAGAGATTCTCATCAGTTTGAAACAACTCTTGACTTTGGGCATTGAGATGCGCGATGCGGGATTCTAAAATATGACACTGAATCGTCAAAAATAATGGCAATAAAAATATGATAAGAATCCCTGCGCAAATGCTTGCGATTGCAAGAGGTTTTTTGAATCTGTTTTTGTTTGGGGCAAAATTAGGCAAATGATGCCCTTGCGTATAAATGTGGTAATAGTGAAATGCAAGATAAGCCTTAAGCTGCGCAGAATCTAAATGCGTTTGTCTGCAAAATTCCCCTAAATACACCCATTGGAGATAATCATCTTTGTCAGATTGAGTGTGAGATTCTGATAAAAATGAGGGATATTGCAAGTAATAAATACACATTGATTGCGTGTTTTGTTGGTAGGCATCTTGGATATAGGCACATTTTGCCATACACTCTTCATAGGAAGTCAAAGGAAAAACTTCTAAAAGCTGCTGGGATTGGAAATAGCATAAAAATCCCTCTATCCATACAAGCATTGCTTGAAGTGATGGATTAGTCCAAAAACACGCAAGAGGCAAAAAAAGATCACAAGTGATAATATGAGAAGATGTTTTGCATAATGATGTGTCAAAAAACAAGACCTCACACATATATTGCGAATCATCGTAGAGATGTTCTTTAGGTGTGAAATGCAAAGTATAGTTTTTGTAAGAAGAGAGTTTTTCGGAGGTAAATAGACCTTTTTGGTGTGCTTTGGCAAAGATTAATGATGTGGCGGCAGCGTCTGCGTTGTCAATGTCATTTTTGTCGATTTCGTATTGATCGTATATGAAGTTTTTTGCCTCTAGTGTGGTGATGTCAGCTTTTTTGGGTGTTTGATGAAGCGTGATACAAGATAAATCGCTTTTCCATAGTTTTTGCGATGAGGTGTCAAAGTAAGAAATGTCTTTACTCATCAGAATCTGCTTTTGCTTAGAGAGGGTTTTTTGGGGATTTAAGCCCAATGCGTTGGGAATGGGTGATAGCAATCGCAATGGCGTCCGTGATGTCAAGAGGCTTGATGTCGCCTTTGATACCTAGAATCCGCTTGACCATAAAAGCGACTTGCTGTTTGTCTGCTTTTCCATTGCCGGTGAGGGCTTTTTTGACTTGTAAAGGTGTGTATTCGCTGAAGTTTCCTAATTCTTGAAGAATCTTGAGGCTTAATGCCCCACGAAATTGGGCAAGTTTGATAACGGTTTTGGGATTGTAGGCAAAAAATATATCCTCAATCGCCACCTCATCAATGGTAAAACTTTTTAGCACCAAATCAATACCCTCCACAAATTCAAGAATCTGATCTTGCAAAATACGCTCTTTGATTTTAATAATCCCTGCTTCAAGCAGATTAAGCCCATTTGATCCACAATGCAATACTGCATAGCCACAATTTCTACTTCCGGGGTCAATGCCTAAAATGTTCAAAATTTAATCCAAATTAAATATTTTTGTATTATGATTTTGCTTTTGCATTATTCCGTGTCCATAAATCAATGAGTTAAAAAAATATTTATGTTTTCACATTTTTTTCACATTGTGAATTGTAGATTCTATCCCATAAAATGAGGAACAAAATTGCTGATAGATGATATATTAAATAAACTTAAAACTAAGCTTAATCAATCCGAGTATGATTCTTATATTTCATTAATGGAATATGATGAAGATGCCTCTAGATCAGATATAGAGGTATTTTATGTGCCAAATATTTTTGTGGCAGATTGGATAAAAAGTAACTATTTAGAAATAATTGCGGATTTGTTTAAAGAGGCAAATCCTAATGGAGTAAAGCCAATTATTCACATCAAAGTGAAAGAAAAAAAAGAAAATGTGAAAAGTTTAAAAAACAATAAAAATATACTCATCGCTTCAAGTAATTCTTTTTCGCTTAATCCCTTTTATACATTTGAAAATTTTATTGTGGGTAAGAGTAATGAGCATGCCTATACCGTTGCAAAAATGATTGTAAAAGAACAAGCGACTGCCTATAATCCGGTGCTTTTTTATGGGCAATCAGGCGTGGGCAAAACGCATCTTATCAATGCGATAGGAAATTATGCAAAAGATTGTAATAAAAATGTCCTTTATACGACTTCTGAAAATTTTTTGAATGATTTTTTGACGAAGCTTAAACGCGGCACAATGGATAGTTTTCGAGATAAATACCGCAAGTGTGATTATCTCTTGATTGATGATGTGCAATTTTTTGGTGGTAAAGAGGGTGTGCAGGAGGAAATGCTCCATACTTTTAATGAATTATACAATTGCAAAAAGCAAATTGTGATTACTAGTGATAAGCCGCCTAAAGAGATTAAAGGGTTAGAAGATCGTTTGCGTTCGCGTTTTGAGTGGGGTAATATGGCAGAAATCACGAGTCCAGAGCTTGAGACAAAGATTTCTATCATCAAATCCAAATGCGCAATCAATCATATCAGTCTTGATGCCGAGACAATCAGCTATATTGCCTCAAATATTCATAACAATGTCCGTCAGCTTGAGGGGATTCTCGCTACAATTAATGTCCAATCAAGCCTTTCTCCAGAGGGCAGTTTGATTAAAATCGCTAAAAATGTATTGCGGAATTATCAGACTGAAAATCTTGAAGGGATTACTTTAGAGAATATCATCAAAACGGTGAGCAAAGAGCTCAATATCAAACCTAGTGAGATTGTTTCCAAAGAGCGCAGTAGGAATATCGTGTTTGCTAGACGCATTGTGATTTATCTCGCGCGTTCTTTGACGCTTAATTCAACACCCATACTTGCTAAGAATCTCGGTATGAAAGATCACAGCGCAATCAGCAAGGCGATGAAAGCAATTGAAACAGAGATGAATGAGAATCTCACGACAAAATCTATCGTAGAGAATATTAAAAGCAAAATCGAACAATCAAGTTAAATTTCCCCCCAAGATGCTTTTTTATGTTTAAAAAAAAGTATTACAATCTTTAACCAACTTAACGATTCTCAAAGCCTATTCATATTGTAAGTTTTATAAATTTTGGAGGTTGTAATGCCTAGAAATATTTCCGCAATGACTCCCCAGCAGCGTCAGAATCTCGCCGATTCTAAATGGGTGCAGTTTGCACTTTTTTCAGCTGCCTCAATGACGGTGCTTGGCGGCACAATTATCGCTGCTTCTCTTCCGCTTCTTGAGAAACATTTTGATGCTGTGCCTCATATTGATATGCTTTCAAAATTTGTGCTTACGCTCCCAGCTTTATTTGTATGCTTTTTTGCTCCTATCAGTGGATTCTTATTGGAGCGATACGGGCGTTTGAAGTTCATTTATCCTGCTATTTTGTTGTGGAGTATCGCCGGTGCGAGTGGATTCTTATTGGAAGGGAATATTTATTGGATTCTTATCTCGCGTGCGATTTTTGGTATCGCTACGGCTTTTGTGATGACAGGGATTAGCGCGTTGATAGGGGATTATTATCAAGGTGCGAAACGCGAAAAGGCATTAGGTTTGCAGGGCTTTTTTATGGCAGGAGGCGGGTCAATCTTTTTAATGTTGGGCGGATTCTTGAGTGATATTGATTGGCGATACCCCTTTTTAGTATATTTGTCAGGATTACCTATTTTGCTTATTGCGTATTTGATGCTTTTTGAGCCGCCAAGGGATAATACACAAATTCATACTGAATCTCAATCCGAGCATTCTGCGACAAATGCCACAGAGCAAAAATTTCATTTTTGGTCTTTTGTGCCTATTTATGCTTTTTGTTTTTACGCAATGAGTATGTTTTATGTTACTCCTACCCAGATTCCTCATTTTATCACGCAGTATCTTGGCAAAAGCGGCGATCTTGTCGGCGTGAGTTTGGCAGTGAATTCGATTTGCACAGCAATCATTTCTTTATTTTATCCGCGTTTGCGTCAGCGATTTAGCGTTTTTAAATTATATTTTATGTCATTGATGCTTATCGGCACAGGGTTTATGCTTATTAGCGTGTTTCATACTTATGAGGTTGTGCTTTTTTCGTTGGCTTTAGTGGGGCTAGGAAATGGCATCATTATGGTGAATAATACCTCATGGCTTTTGAGTGTTGCTAAGGAATACGAACGAGCGAGAGCGTTAGGATTCTTATCGGCAAGTCTTTTTATGGGGCAGTTTTGCTCTCCATTGCTCACACAACCGCTTGTGAGATTTGGAGGAATGGAAATGATGTTTGGTGTGAATGCCGTGATTGTCTTTGTCAGTGCGCTGATTTTTTTGTTTTTGAAGAATCCTTCCAAAACATCTTAATTTCTTTTGCACAATCATTGAGAATGCGGCATTTGTGTCTTTTGGAATCTCTCCATTGATTAATCATTTGGCATTTTTCTTCACATAGTGTTTTCATTTCTTGCGAAAATTCCCATAATGATTTCTTGTGTAGGGGCGAAGTCAAAGATAGTCTCTCTTGCAAGAAAGAAAAATGAAAGCCTAGATTCAATCCATCGCGAATATTTTCAAGTGTCGGGTTAAAGAGAGGGAGCGTGTCAGGGCTTTTGCGGTGTTTGTTTAAAGCTTCTTGAATATCAGTGTGAATCTGAAGGGCGCAAATGGTCGTTGCATTCGTGTATTGAAGCGTGATGAGGTTGCGCAAAAGTGCAAGTTGAGCATCAAGTTTTGCACAATGACGCGCATTGAGTGCTTCATAATCATTAAGAATCTGCGATAAAAAGCCCATTTGGACAAGACGCGCAGGATTCAAATCATCTTGAATCAAGCTTTGGAGAAGCGGTGCATTAGGTGTATCAATACGATGATAGTCTTGTAGCCAAAGTGTGAGTTTATTTTGTAGTTGAGAAGTTTGTGAATGTATAAAGTCTTCAAATTCCTCACCCGTTTGCGTGATTTCAAAGCCTAGCTTGATAAATTCCTTGTATAAAGGTGAATCTGTATTGTTAAGCTCACTAATCACGCGGTCCTTAGGGAGGAAAGTAACAGCTTTGGTGTAAGTATTTTTGCTTTTGATTCCAAATTTTTTATCTTCTCGTTCAAAAGTTTCTTCGCGTCTCTCAAGCGCATTATAGATATGCTGGGTCAGTGAATCAAGATGAGATTCTAAAGTCGTAAAGAGCGTGGGGAAGTGTTGAAAAAACACACTTTGTTCCCCTAAATGGTAAATCTCATCATTATGCGCACGCAAAATCGCACAAAGATTTTTCAACGAAAAATAAGAGCGTTGAATCTTGCGAGCGTGTGAAAGGAGCAAAAATCTTAGTTGTGTGCAGATTCTGTAAGTTTTCGCTTCTTGTGCTAAGGGATAAATATGCGTATGGAGAAAATCTATCACTGCTTGGATATTAGAATCTTCTTGGAGAGTTTGAGAAAGCGGAGATTCTGCTTGTTTTGCCTTGAGTGCGTTTTTGGCAGAAATAGCAATCACATCTTCAAAAAGTCCCGCAAATGCTTTTTTAGCATAATCCAAACTCGTGTCAATTTCACTTTGGTGTTTGAGGCGGTCTTTTTGGTTAAGCACGCACAGGCTTTTGCTCGCGTAACGTTTGATATGCTCTTGCAAAATCATTTTTTCGCTGTTTTTGCCGACATTGTCAATCAGTGTCAGCCATATTATCCCATCGACTTCTTCAAGCACAGCATTTGTGGTATCGGTGTCGCTTTGATTTTGAGAATTGAATCCGGGCGTGTCTAAAAAACTAATCGTTTTAAGCAATTCAAGTGGGAGAAAGAGCTGATAGTGTGAGATTTTGGCATTTTCAAGATCGCTCACTTCATTGAGAAAGCTAATGTGCTTAAAAATACTTCGCCCATTTTTGTAGTGAATCTCAAGAGCTTTTTCCTCACCATAGCTGATTTGGCATACTTTTGCCGTAACGGGTGTAATACCGCTAGGCAAGATTTCCTCACCCAAAAGCGCGTTTAAAAAGGTGCTTTTCCCGCTACTAAATTGTCCGATAATAGCAATTTTCATCGGTTCGTTGATGCTTTGAGAAAGTTTCTCAAGAGTGTCATTTTCCTCGCCTAAACTTTGTGCAAGTGCGTAACGCGCCTTTGCAATCAGCGCGTATAGAGGATTATCACTGAAAAGTTTTTGATCTTTAATAGTGAGGCATTCTTGAATAAAGCATTCAAGTAAATTATTATCTTGATACATTATATTTCCTTTGTCCAAAGATAAAATTATGTAAGAGATTGCAAATGCGATAGAATCTGCGTATGGATATTTTCTAATTGCGTTTGTTGGCTCAAAAGTGTGTTTTTTAGATTCTCAACATCACTGCAATCTTTTTGTTTAAGCGCATCATCAAGTATGGCTTGTTTGTGGTCGATTTGTGATTGTATGTGGGATTGATGCACAAGTGCAATACTATCAAAATATGTCAAAAATGCCTCTTTAATCTCAATACTTTTTTCCCGACAGCGATTCCCAAAATGCGCAAATGCTTCCCCAAATAGCGCGTCAAGCTTGATGCTAAGTGCATTTTGATTAGATTTAGAATGCGATTGTATGAGTGAGGGTAAGGCTTGTAAAAGCGTGTGTGTGCTTTGTGTGAGCTGTTCTTTTGTGAGTTGGAAATGAATGTGAGGGGGTTGCAATTTTGCTAAAGCCTGTGTTTCTTGTATGCTTTGTTCTCCTATTTGTGTGAGTTGGGCGATTTTTTTGCCTAGTTTGTATTTGTATTCGCGTCCCACATTGGCAAAGCAATCCTTGATGCCGACTTCTATCATCGGCGATAAAGATTCTAAAGAAGGTTTTTGTCCTTGCGCGTAGGCATAGGCAATATCACCGAAAAATGTATCTTTAAGTTGGTTTTTTGCACTCTCTAAGGTGTTGTCGATAAAATGTTCTAAGGATACGAGAAAGGCTTTAAGCTCATCAAGCTGGGATTCAAAGTGATTTTTGAGATTTAAAAGTGAGTGAGAAAGCTCTTCATTTTGCGCACTCACTTGCGCAATAAAATTTTCTAGCTCCGCCTTGTCTGTATTAAGGAGTTTGGATTTTAATGTCAATAAATCAAGGGCTTCTTGAGTAAGTTTTTCCATTGCCTTGTAGGCGAGATACAAAATGTCTTTGTGTTTTAGGCTGTCTTCACCCAAAAGCATTTTATCAAGATAGTTTTCAATAGCGAGAATCCCGCTTTGTTGGAGTGAAATCCCGCTTTGAGCTGCCTCTTGCTCTCGGTTGGTGCGATAAAGCAGAGCAGTGTATCCTGCGAGTGGGATAAAGTCGATTCTCTCTATCACCGCTTGTATATCGCCTTTATAATGTGCTTTTTTGAGTTGCGTGATAAGGCTTTGTTTGGTGTAATCAAGCGATGCTTGAAGCTCTTTGGGGGTGAGCAAATCAATGCGTGTAAGCACCACGAGCAATCGTGAAATATTTTGCTCCAAGAGAGATTCTAAAATAAAATCAATATCAATCTGTGTTGCAGCACAGCTCGCATTCATAATATGTATGAGCAAGTCGCATTTTTGGATATAGTCTCGCGTGATTTCTTCTCGTTTGGTGATAGGGTCATCTAAACCGGGTGTATCGACAATCTCAACGCCATTTTGAAGGAATTTTAGCGGCGTAAAAAGCTCGACTTCTTGAATCAGATTGCAGAATTTGCTCGGGTGATTGGCAGAGGTGTAAGTGGCGAGTTCTGATGCCTGTATATCGCGTGTAGTCCCCTCTTTTGTGATGTATTCTTTGAGCGATGTGCCAAAAATATTTTCACTCTCTTCAAGAAATGCTTTGATATTTGTATCGTGTTGGCTCAAATGATGAAGTTCGCTCCATTGTTCTTCTTTCCAAAAATGCACGCGTGCGTGCATCGTTTCACCAAAGCGTAAAATCGTAAGGTTAGCCGTCTCTGGCACACTTGAGCTTCCAAGAATCTCCTCACCCAAAAGCGCGTTTAAAAAGGTGCTTTTCCCTGCGCTAAGCACTCCGGTAATGCCGATAGAAAATTTTTGATGTTGCAAGTCGTTAGTGATAGATTCTAATTTATCTTGCAAACTTTGTGGCAAAAGATGCGTGAGCGCAAGGGATAGGGTGTGAAAATTTTGGTTTAAAGTCTTTAGGGACATTTGTTGAATCTGTGCATTATTGCTATCAGATTCTGTATGTGTAGGCGCGGCGCGTTGGCTCAAGCTCGCAAGGTTTTGAATCTCATCATTGCTAAGAATTGTTGCAAGGTTAAGCTGCACAAAATGAGGCAGGAGTTCTTCAAAATGTATGTGTTGCTCTTGAAGAGATTCTAAAAGCTGATATTGGAGTGTTTGTATTGTTTGGAGAGTGAGTTCAAGTGGGATTTTGGGATTAGAATCTTTAAGATGAGAAAAGATTTGAAGAAAACTCGGTGTTTGCGAGTATAGCGCGAAATTGTCATTATTAAGCGATAATAAAATCGCAAGAGATTGAGGAGAAGCAATTATCTCTGGCGGGATATTGATGCGCTCTAATGGCTTAATATCAGGTGTAGCAAGAGCGTAAATAGTATGAAAAAAGGCTTGTGAAAGTGTCATTATGATGCCCTTATTTTATAGATTTTAGAATCTCGCAATAACAGAAACGCATTTTTGTAAAATGTCATTATCGCATCAAAAAATAAAAAGTAAAATAAAATTAAAATTATTTTGGATTCTGTTTTTTCACCATTCGCCGTAAAGAGACAAAAAATTTCATCCATTCATCAAGCTCCATAAGCGGGTGTCCGCCCCATTTGGTGTGTGGGGGTAGATTCTTACCGACTGCACCTCTGCCTGCTACTTGCACAAAATCTCCAATGTGGATATGCCCACCCGTGCCGGCTTGTCCACCCATAACGACATTGCGTCCGGTAGTGGTAGAGCCTGCCAATCCGACTTGTGATACCAAAATGCTGTGTTCGCCAACCACGCAGTTATGCCCAATTTGCACGAGATTATCGATTTTTACACCTTTTTTTATCAATGTTTGCCCAAAAACAGCCCGATCAATCGTATTGTTTGCGCCGAGTTCGACATCATCTTCAATCACCACGATGCCATTGTGTTCAATTTTGATATGTCTGCCGTCATTGGTGTGCGCGTAGCCAAAGCCATCACAGCCGATTACACACCCTGCGTGGATATTGACACGATTTCCGATGATAGTATCACGATAAATAACGACATTAGGATAAATCTTGCAATGTTCGCCGATTTCTACATTATCCCCGATGACCACACCCGGCATAAGAATCGTCCGCGCACCGATGCGGACATTTTTACCCAAATGGACATTTGGAGCAATATTTGCGAGAGGATCAATGCTTGGATTCTCACACGCACTAAAGCCTTTCCGCGCAAACAAATGCGAAAGTAGTGCAAAAGCAAGATGAGGATTATCAACGACAAGCGGTTGGATATGAGGAGGCACACAATCAAGCAATTCTTTGCGCAAAAGCACTGCTCCAGCACGAGAATCCGCAAGCTTATGGCTGTATTTGTCTTGGTCAATGTAGCTAATCTGTGTTTCATTAGCACTTTCAAGCGGAGCAATACCGCAAAGTTCAAAGTCTTTTTTAATCTCTGAATCGAGCGTCATATACCCCTCAAAAGTTTGTTTGATGGCTTGAGAGAGTAGCATAAAAACTCCTTATAATGTGTGAAAATCTTTTGTCCAAATAGATTCTTAGAATCATAACACATTTACAGGCAATAAACCCACAATAACTTTAGGCAAATTGTAGTATAATCCCTCTCTTTAACTGCAATAAACCCTAACAATTAAGAAAGGTCAGAATTTTGGAAGACATTAAACATCACTCTTATGCCCCTGTTTGCGTTATCGCGTATAATCGCGTGGATAAAATCAAAAAAACTATCCAATGCCTTGCACAAAATGTTTTAGCGGATAAGACAGATGTCTATATCTTTGCCGATGCACCCAAAAACGAGCAAGCCGCAAAAGGCGTGCAAGAAGTGCGGGATTATTTAGATTCTCTTAGTGGAGAGGGGTTTAAATCCTTGCATATTGTCAAAGCAGAACAGAATCTAGGTATTTTAGGCTCGATTTTGAGCTATGGGGAGCTGATTTTTAAGCAATACGATCGTTTTATCGGGCTTGAAGATGACATACAAACACACCCTTATTTCCTTTCCTATATGAATGACGCGCTTAACTTTTATCAAGACAATCAGCGCGTGATGGCAGTTACTGCTTTTACGCATCAAATCGCTAATACCAAAAGTAAGACACTCCGCACATACCCCCACGATGTGCTTTTTTCTTATGCGTTTCATAGCTGGGGCTGGGGAATGTGGAAAGATCGCTGGGAGCAGATTGATTGGATTCACGCGGATATTTCGTGGTTTGTCCGTAGTCCGAAACATTGGATTATCGGCACGATTCTTTCGTGGTTTCATTTGATTGCTATTCGCAATTCTTCTATTAACGGCTACACGGTGGGGAATTTGTGGGATTTGCATCTCTCCCATGTTTTGTATCGTCAAGATAAAGTGTGCGTTTGGCCGAGCTTATATTCCTACACGCGTAACTTTGGCTTTGATGGCACAGGTGTGCATACATTTAATTTTGAATCTAATGTCGTGGATTTTGAGTTTGCTTCTCCCAAAGAGCATTTGACATTCACGAATGAAATCAATCTCAACAAATGGTTTCATTTCAAAGTCGGCTTTCGCTACGCGCTAGTGTGGGCTTTTGGCTTTGTGAAGATGTTTAAAAATAAGATTCTAAGAAAATTTTAAGAATCTTGATTCAAAAAAAGAAGTAATTTATCAATAACCTTATATAATTTATTTCTAAAACCAAGGAGCAGATAAATGTATCAAAACACCGCAAATACGACATTTGAGCGGGGGGGGGGGGCTTTACCTAAGCAGCAATCCTAACCTTTCTTCAAACCTCATCACTAACCAAAATCCCAACACTCTTTTTACACGCCTTATTTCTCTGATAGAGGCTTATAGCGCGCAGAGCCACCATGCAGATTCTCTCAAAGATAAAAACTTTGCAGATTCTAATCCTCAAGTTTCACTCTCTATCATCAGTGGCTTTTTCAATGCAAAAGCATTCGTGGAGTTTAGCCGATATGCACATCTTTTGCGCTCATTTTGTCTTATCATCGGCAGGTTAGAGCCGAGTGAAAATCACACGCCGACTCTTAGCTTTGATTTGCATAATGACCCCTTTGATATGTCTGTCAAAGATTTTGACTATCAGCTCCAATGTATCACCGATGCGAGGATTGCTCATCATTTTATCGCAAATGCCAATGTCGAGATTCTAAATCTTAGGGCAAATAATGTCCTGCTGCATTCCAAGCTTTACATTGTGCAAAGCCCTTATCAACAAAGTGCAATTATCGGGAGTTCAAATTTTACTGCAAGTGGTTTAGGGATTTATGGTGATAAAAGCAATAAAGAGCTCAATCTCCTTTGTGATAGCAAAAGGGATACGCAAGAAGCTCTTAATTATTTTGAATCAATCCGCGACCAAAGCACATCTTGTAAGCAAGAAGTGCTTGATATGCTTCATACGAGCTTTTTTTATCACTCTCCTAAAGATATTTTTAGCAAGATTCTATCCACCCTCCCTAAGCAAGAATCCCCCACACGCACAGAATCTCAAGCCTTGCAAACAGCAGTGGAAGCCTTTGGGCTTTATGATTTTCAAGCTTTAGCGGCACGGGAGCTTATAAGTCGCCTTAAACGCTATGGTATCGCGCTTTTGGCAGATTCTGTGGGCGCGGGAAAAACCCTCACTGCGCTAGGTGTAGCGAGTATTTATGATGGTATTACTATCATCGCTCCTAAAAATCTCTGCGCATAATGGGCGAGTTATTTTGAGCCTAACGCCCACACACCGCACTCTAATTTTGTCGTTGGAATGGCGCAAAGAGTGCAGATTCTTAGCTATTATGAGGCACAAAGTCCCTCTGACATTCAAAGAATCCGCCTTAAAGGCGCCCATCTCATTGTCATTGATGAGTCGCATAACCTCCGCAACGGCGAACCCCGCACAAAAAATCTTAAACAAAATGGCTACCAAAAACTTAAAAGCAATCTCAATGCAAACGCAAAGATTTTACTCCTTTCAGCGACCCCGATTAACAACAGCTTCCTTGATTTAGCTAATCAACTCCGCCTCAAATCTGATATTATCTCTGATAATATCACCCATACCACACTTGCCCCTCAAGACATTTGCCAGAGCGCACAAAAAGCCCTTGAATCTCTCGATTCAGAGGAGGATTTAGAGCTTGAAGATGACTACTTCAAGCTTACACATTTGATTTTCTCTCGCTCCAGTGAGCAGATAAAAGGCTATCTTAAGGCATTAAACAAGGATATGCCAGAGCAAGATATTAAGTCTTATGCGCTCTCATCTATCCCGCCTAGCATTGATTTTAGCTTTGAAAGGCTTAGCCAACTGCTTGGCTTAAGCGAGAATACAGAGCAATCGCAAGTCATTTCTTTTAGTATCTATGACCCTTATAAATTTCTGCCTGATGACATTAGAGCGCAACTTTCTGATAAACAATTAGAGAATCTTGGCGAATACACCACCCCACGCGGTTTTATCTGTATGTCGCTACTCAAATCCCTAGAGAGTTCACTTGATGCTTTTAAGCCTACAATTGAAAAAATCATTACCTATCATCGTAGCTATCTTAATCATATTGATTTTGAAGCAGATTCTAAGCCTCAAGATGACTTAGAAGAGCCTGATGTGCCTTTCCCCACGCGTTTGGCTTCTATCAAAGAAAAGGGCTTTTTAGGCAGCTTAAGCGCGGAGTTTGCAGAAGTCATACGGCGCGATTTAGAGCTTTTAGAGCGCATTGCTGCAAAGCTTGAAAGCTACGCGCCACAAAGAGACTTCCAAACTTGTGAAAAATACCAAAAGCTTAGAGAAATCATTGATGCTATCCCTGATATTGCATCTCAAAAGCTTCTTATCTTTTCTGAATCTATCCCTACCACAGAAGCGATTAAAGATGCGCTTAGGAGGGATTATCCACACTATATTATAGAATCTATCAGTGGAAACACAAAGCCTCAAGAGTTTATCTCGTGTAAAAATAGATTCTCCCCGCGCTCACTCAAATACGAGCTAAAACCCCACGAGCAGCAAATTCACATTTTAATAGCGAGTGATTGTCTAAGCGAGGGCGCGAACTTGCAGGATTGTAAGAATCTGCTCAATTGGGACATTGCCTTTAATCCTGTGCGTAGCATTCAGCGCATAGGGCGGATATGGCGTATCGGCTCACTTCACGCTATCAATCACATCACGCATTTTTTCCCCAATGTTGAGTTAGATTCTTATATCCAGCTTGAATCTAAGCTCAAATTCAAAATCCTAGCCGCTCAAAGTGCGACTGCGATTAACGACCCTCACAGCATAAAGCTAGAAAAAGAGCGTAAAGCCTTTGAGAAAAAGCGCAAAGCTGCCTATAAAAGCCTTGAGAGTGAGAGTATATGTATTGAAGAAGAAAACAAGCTTCTTCAATTTATCACCCTTGAATCTGTGCTAGGGGAGCTGTCGCATTCTTTTGATGCTCCTTTAAGCTCCTTGCCTGATGGCATTTTCTCCATTGCCCCGCATTTACCGCAAAATCATCAAAATCATCTTTTAGCTTTTGTGCAAGAGATAGATTCTAAAGCCTACTATTGCACACTCTTTGACTTAAGCACACGCAAGCTAAAATCGCGTGCGAGTGATAAGGGAGCGGCTACTTTACGCGCCCTAAGCCATTTAAAAGACATAGAGAGCAAAGAAGCAAGCCTCTTTGCGCCTTTAGAGGATTTGACAAATGATTTTAAAAACCTCTCCATTTTCAAAGACATATTTGAGCGACTCACCCAGCAGCTTAATAGCCAAATCCAAACCCACGAGCAAAGTCTCGCTCAAGCCAAAAAAAGCGATGGAGGGCTTTTTGAGATAAAAGATCGCCACTTTAAGCTTATCGCGTGGCTTTTGCTCAATCCCGATTTTGAATCTCTACGCGCTTTAGGCGGACAAAGCGCAGGAGGTGTGCGATGAATGAGCTATCGACTACATCTTTCAATACAACTGCGCAAGAAGCGTTAGAATCTGACTTTAGCCATAATGAAGAGGGCTGGGACATCGTGCTAGGTAATCCCCCTTTCATAGGCGAAAAAGGCAATAGAGAGATATTCCAAAAGGTCAAAAATAGTGAGCTAAGAGAATGCTATCAAGGCAAAATGGATTATTTTTATTTCTTTTTTCATCGGTGTTTTTATGATTTGCTTAAAACAAATGGAATCCTAAGCTTTATCACTACAAATTATTTCCCCACAGCACAAGGTGGTAGAAAATTAAGAGAAGAGCTAAAACAAAATGCCAATATCAAAACTTTTATTAATTTTAATGAGCATAAAGTCTTCAAGAGTGCGACAGGGCAGCATAATGCCATAAGCATTCTTAGTAAAGCCCCTCAAGAAGAAGCCCAAATATATCATTTTAAAGCCTCAAATCTTGTAAAAAATCTCAAAGACACTTTGAAAGATTTAAACCTTATCGCACACTTTAAAAGCGATAGTTTATATGAAAGTGAAGAATCCTATATGCGCTTAAGCCCCAAAAATGATATTATGGAATCTGTTTTTATCAAACTTAAGACAGATTCTAAAGCACTTGGCGAAATTTGCGCGATTAATCAAGGCATTGTAAGCGGGGCAGATAAAGTAACGCAAAAGCATCTAGAGACTTACCATTGGCAAGATATAGGTTTGAAAAAGGGCAATGGTATTTATGTTGTGAGTGAAGCAGAAGCTAGGGCAAAAAATTTAGAGAAAGCCTATCTTAAGCCTTGTTTTAAAAACTCTGATATACAAAAATATACAACCAAACTCAAATCCAGTCAATATTTCCTTTATCTCACGGGTAAAGAAAGCCAAGATTCTATCCCGCATATTTTAGAGCATTTATCAAACTTCAAAGCTAACTTAGAGGAACGCAGAGAAGTGCATAAAGGTAGTAGGCTGTGGTGGTCGCTGTGGCGGTCTCGAAAACAAGAGATTTTCGAGACCGCCAAAATCGTTGCGCCCCAACGAAGTAAAACCAATACCTTTGGCTACAATGAAGTCTCTTGGTATGCAAGTGCTGATGTGTATTTTATCACTTCAGTAGATTCAGAATTTAGCCTAAAATATATCCTTGCTTTGCTTAATTCTAAGCTTTATTACTTTTGGCTTTATCATAAAGGCAAGAGAAAAGGAGAAAATTTAGAACTCTATCAGACCCCGCTTAGTGAAATCCCTATCAAGCCTATAGCTCCTAAAGATCAAGAGCCTTTTATCGCTTTAGTCGATGAGATTTTAGCTCTCAATTCTTGTCATCACAAGGGCTTTATACCGAAGAATCTCACAAATACACAATCCCAAGATTCTAAAAACAAAGATTCTTTTTCTTTATCGCAAAAAGAAAAAGGGTTTATCCCCTCCCCGCTCCCCTTAGCCCCAAAAAGAATAAAGCCGCCGCTTTTTCTTTTTGGCAATCAAGGGGAGAGCCTCGCTATTTCCGCTTCTAGCTCCAAATCGGTGGAGGCACTACTGCCTCCTTTAATCCGATTTTCCGCACCACGAAGCGGGCGAGATATTGAGAGCTTGCAATCTCGCATTGACTCTCTAGTCTATGCCCTCTATGACTTGACTCAAGAAGAAATCGCCATTATCGAAAACGCAAATAAAACTCACAAAAGCACAGGAGGTGTGCGATGACAAAAGAATCTATCCAATCCTACTTAAGCATTTTAGCGACTGATGACAACCTCCGCCATCACTTCAAAGACTTCTTGAGCGAACTTTTTGGCTTTGCAAATCTTAGACAAGGAGGGACACACGCGCTTTTACCTCTTAACACTAATCCCGCACTAAGCGCATTTAGCTTTGAAAAGGCAATCATCTACTTTACGACCACAGATTCAGAATCTCACCTCCAAGAAGCCCAAAGCGGACACACAAACCTAGCCTTTAGCCTAATCCCCACTTCAAGCCATCACAAAGCCGACCTCGTATCCGCCACAAAGGCTATCAATAGGGTAATATCAAGCTATAACATTCTCTTTTTCCTAAGTGCAGACACTCTCTCTATCGCCTTTGCCACGCGCCGACTATCCCAGCAAACAAAGCAAAAAGTCGATGTGGTAGAGAAAATCACACTGATTAAAGACATTTCATTGCATACGCCGCACCCCGCGCATATTCAGAATCTCCACGCACTGACAAACCTCTACACCCAAGACCTCCCCCTTGATAGATTCTATCAAAGCCTGCTTGAAGCCTTAAGCATTGAGACGCTCAATGATAAATTCTTTAAAGAGATTAGGGAGCGGTTTTTGGATTTTTGCGATTGTATCATCTTGCCTCAAGAGATGCAAAATGCGCAAGATAAGGAGTTTATCAAGCTTAAGCGTGAGTTTGTCCTAAGGCTTATCTCACGGCTACTTTTTTGCCAATTTTTGGAGAAAAAGGGCTTGATTAGCTCCAAACTTTGGGATAGCACTTTAAGTGAAAACTACTATCACGAAGTGTGCGAACCGCTCTTTTTTGGCACGCTTAACACCCACGCGGATAAAAGGGATTATGGTTTCTTGCCAGAATCTATCACTAAGCTTTTAGATTCTATCCCTTATCTTAATGGCGGACTTTTTGCCCCGCATAAAAGCGACTACTATAACCCTAAAAGCCCACAAAGCTATATCAACACCTTGCAAATCCCTAATCCTTGCTTTGAAAAGCTTTTTGAGACTTTTAGGGGCTATCATTTTACTTTGAGTGAATCCACGCCTTTAAGCCAAGAAGTCGGGCTTGACCCCGAGCTTTTGGGAATGGTGTTTGAGAATCTTTTATCGGTGCTTTTTACTGATAATCTTAAAGATGACAAAGACTTGCGCAAAGCCACAGGGAGCTACTATACGCCGCGAGAGATAGTCTCTTATATGTGTGCGTCTTCACTTTGTGAAAGTCTCAAAAACCGCACGAATATTGCAGAATCTGCACTTGAAAAGCTGACATTTGACAAGGACGCTTCAGAGATTTCGCCTTGTGAATCGCGCGAGATTTTATCGGTGCTAGATTCTCTAAAGATCCTTGATCCGGCGTGCGGGAGCGGGGCGTTTCCGCTGGGAATGCTTAGCGAATTGCTCGAAATACAAACCGCACTTGGTGAAACTTCAGCTTTGGGTGAGCATTCAAGCGATTTAGAAAATTTTGAGGGTTCGCAGGCGCACAGCCTAGCCTCACCCCCAAAATTTTCTAAAAACCCTCAAAGCCCCACCGCAAATCTTGGAAGCTTAGATTCTCAAGCAGTTTTGCAAAGTAAAGACTCTCCACTTGACCAAAGCACAACCCCCAAAAATTCATCTACAACCTTAGAATGCCAATCCAACTTGCACGATTCTCAAAGCCCCACCGCGTCCGTTGCGTTGGCAACTGACCCACACTTGAAAAATCTTGGAAGCTTAGAATCCCATTCTGCAGATTTTGTGCTCAAAAAAGATTTCTCTCCACATTATAAGAATCTGTTTTTGAAACAAGATGAAAATCAAGGCAAAGGGAAAGATTCACAGGCGGAAGTAGTCGAGATGAGAAATTGTAGTTTTCAAACTCGAGGCGAAGGGAGTTTAGTAAGCCTAAATGACCGAGCCGAGAGTGCAGAATCTGCAATTTATCGCTCGAATACAACGCCAATGCCCTCGCTTTATGAAAGAAAGCTTAATATCTTACAAAACAACATCTTCGGTGTCGATATCCAACCCATGGCGACTGAAATAGCGCGTTTGCGCTGCTTCCTCTCACTCATTTGCGATGCGCCTAATGATGACATACAGCCTTTGCCAAACTTGGAGTTTAAGTTTATCAGTGCGAATAGTCTTATTCCGCTGCCTAAGCAAGAGGGGCTAGGCTATATAGGCTATGCAGAGGATATGGCTCGTCTTAAAGCCCTGCGGGAGCGCACCTTTGACGCTCAAAATAAGCAAGAGCTAGAATCTGCCTATCTCAAGCTAAGAGATGAAATCGCTAAAAAAATGCAAAGTGTGTGGCACACTTCTAAAGGGGATTTTTCAAGCAATCCTTTGCTTTCGTGGAATCCTTTCGACCCGCATTCTGTCGCGGAGTTTTTCGATAGTGAGTGGATGTTTGGCGTCAAAGCGGCGAAAAACGCTGCTGGGGGGGGGGGGCATTAAATGATGAATCTTCGCAAGGCTGGGACATCGTGCTGGGCAATCCGCCGTATGGAGCAGATATGGGCGATAAGAAACAAATATACAAGGGTATTTATAAATACACCATTAGCGGCGCACTCGATAGCTATAAATTCTTTGTAGAGTTGGGTTATAATCTCTTAGGATTAGGAGTTTTAAGCTTTATCACGCCTATTAGTATTACAAGCTCTAAATCGAATGCTAACTTGCATAAATTGCTTTTAAGTCAATGTGAGCAGATAAAAGTAAGTAGCTATGGCAATTCTCCCGCTAGAATCTTCCTCAATGCCGACCAAAGGGTATCTATCATAACTTTTACAAAGACTTTCAGCCCCTGCAAAAATTTACTTACTACACAAGTAAATTTAAGAGATAAAAACACGCCTATTCAAAGTATCATTGATAATCTTTGCTTTATAAATAGCCTAGATTTTGTTAAAGAGGGGGCGTTTGCAAAAATTGGCTTAAAGACAGAAAAAGACATTTTGCATAAACTCTATACTCATAAATGCACATTTAAGGAGCTGATGCAAGGTGAGGAAAAAGTGTATTATAGAAGCACAGGTGGGCGATACTATGATTTATACACAAGCTATTCAACTACAAGCTCTACCACGCAAAAATCATTTTTTGCAACAGAATCTCAAGTGCTTGTAGCGATAATGTCTAGCACACTTTTTTGGTGGTATAGAAATTTGTATTCAGAGGGGAGGCATAGCTATATTTATGAGTTTGAATCCTTTCCTATCCCGTATTTTGGTAATACTATTATTGAGAGTTTGCGCGATTTGGGGGAGAGATACGAGGGAGATTTAGAAGCAAATGCAGAGTATCGGAATGGTGTGAAAACCTATATCATACGCAAATCAAAGCCTATTATCGATGAGATAGATTCTATCCTTTGTCCTTTATATGGGTTAAGTGAGGAGGAAAGGGATTTTATTATCAATTTTCAAGTTAAATTTAGAACTGATACCTAATAAGGAGGTGCGAGATGAGGTAATAAATGCAATTTTATATGGTTTCAATTATGGCGAATCTTTCAAGATTCTAATTAAAACATTTTAATTATTAAGGAGAAAAAATGTTTAATTTAACTGATGAGCAAGTTAAAATCTTGCAGGATATTTATAATAGATCAGAAGGCGGCAAACATATTCTCAAGATTGGTGAAGGACATCTAGGCGTATTTCAAGCTAAAGATCAACAAAGTCGTGAATATATAGAGAATCTCAAAATATTGCAAGATAATCGATATATTAGCGGAATCACCACAGGAGTAGATTTTCTTAATCACGATACAACAACTTATACTTTGCCAAAGATTACAATTACAAAAATGGGGATTGATTATATAGAATCCTTGTCCTCTAAATAGTATATTTTGCGGAGTCTGTTTACAGATTCTGCAGCCAAAATATAAGCAGTTTAGGTTTAAATTGATAATTTAGTGCATATGTTATATAATCTCACTGATGAAGAAATAAAAATCATAGAGGATAAATAGTGAGCTGGCAACAATATTTTCCAACCTATCATTTTGACGAAAAGAAAAATAGAGATATCGCTTTGGAAGAATATAAGTTTTGTTGCAAAGTAGTTGAGAGCGAAGAAAGGATTTTTGATAATCTTACAAAGTATATTCTTGCGTTTGGGACAATTATTATTTCTCTTCTATCGGGTGCAAATAAACAAATAGAAAAAGTATTTAGTGGAATAACAGAAAATCCAAAGTATATATGGATTGGTATTGCTATTTTAGTAATATTATTTTTTATTTTTATGACAATAAATTTTGCAGAGAGGCAAAAATCTATCGTTTTTGCAAAACGAAAAATTATTGTTTTAAGGAGAATGCTTGGCATAGACTATGGAACTCAAGAATTTTTATTCAAAAAGGGTATGCTTGAAGGTGCTAATATGCCTTTTAGTATCAAACTCAAAGTTCATTATTTGTATTTTATGATTCTCGCTTTATGTTTTGTAGCATTATTTATTATAGGCAATTTTTTAGAATGCGATCTAACAAATATTGTCCTATTTGATTTTATAATATTTATCATACTATACTTGGTTTATATTTGTTGTATTTTAGATAACAATGAAAGAATGTTTTTGGTCATTTTTAGGATATTTTTTTCAATACTTGGTGTAAGGTTTGTAGATAATTTTGAACACATTTTATATAGAGCTAAATTGTCAGTTGACGAATGTGAAAGACAGAAAATTAACTTAAATAATCTTAAAAAAATATTGGTTGCCATTGAAGATAGAAATTTTTATCAACATAAGGGTGTAGATTGGAAAGCAACAGGTAGAGCTTTATTGTCTCGCGGGAGAAAAATACCTTTTATCCAAAGAATAATGCCTTGTATTCAAACAATACCATTTTCTGGTGGCTCTACTATCACTCAACAGCTTTTTAGGACTTTATTTATTGAAAATATAGATAAACGAATATGGCGGAGAAAATTAGCTGAAATTTGTTTAAGTCGTTTTTGGCTAAATAATATCTTAAGCAAAGAAGAACAACTTGAGATTTACCTAAATGCTGTGCGTTTTGATAGGCAAGTATTTGGAATAATGCAAGCAATGAAACATTTTTATAAAAAATATGTTAAAGACCTTTCAATAGCCCAATCGTTTTTTCTTATTGAACGCGTTTCTGTTACAAGTGGCACAATGTTACCCAAAATAATTGACATTATTGTGCGGTTAGAAAATGAAAAGATTTTAAACAAAAATGATATTAAAGAAATAATTACAATTTACACTGAAGTCTTTCAAGCAGGAAAAATTAAAGTGGAATTTAAGAATGAAAATATTTTAGAAAAATTATGCAAAAGGTATGAAGATATTTTAAATTTTACAACTGATAATGGGTAAGGTTACAGAATTTAAGTCTGTATAAACAAAGGTGAACAATGAAATCCAAATATTTAAAGCAAGAAAATCAATTATATCAAATCTCCTGCAAACCAAGAAAAATTCATTGTGCTAAAGAATTTAAATATCCAAGCAATAAAACAATACGAGATAACCTCAAAAAAATAATGCAAGATATTAAAAGTGGAGCAAATATTAACGATCTTCTCTCAAGACAATATGAAAAAGATAAATATGATTTATATTGGAGAAACTACAAGATTCATCATTTACATATTCCAGAAAATAGCATATCTACAAGAAGTAAGTATCGCCTCTTTGTATATTTTGCTTTAAGTGAAGCATATTTATTGTATGTTGATGAATCTCACGATGATGAACTTTTTAAGCGCAATAAGATATTGGAAATAATAGAATCTAATGGTTGGACTGATAGGCTATTGACTACTATTAACATTTCAAATGATTCTGTTCCAAATATTCCAGAAAATATGCAAGATAAAATAAGAAAAGAGGGGATTTGTATTTTTCAAAAAATCGGGCATAATATCATAATGCCTATGCCAAGTGTCTATGTTAATAATGAGCTTGTAAGCGTGGAGTGTTTTTTACAAGATTTACGGGAACAAAATGCTAAGGCAAAATGTATAGAAAATGAAACCTATCACTCTTAAAGAATTTAATGCTTATGCTAAGACTTGTTCAGAGGAGAATCTTCATCTTCTTTGGGAATTCCTTACTCATTTAAGCTTTAATAACGACAAGCGCGTTGTTTGTCAAAACAATACTTTGATTGTCAATGTAAAAATGGAATTTATAAGAAACGATAGGCAAAGTGAGGATTTGCTTTGTAAAGAGTTGGTATTTAAAGATATGCACTTTATGCAAGATGTAAGCATTGATAAAGTCGATGATTTGATTTTGCATATCGATAATAATGTGGTTTTTAAGAATTTTCTCATAAAAAGCATTTATGAAGAAGAGACAAAAGGGAGTATAAATAATTTATGGATATATAAAGATTTTAAATGTGAAGAATTTATCATAATGAATTATCGTATTGTTTCATTTGTTTTGTCTGCTCATCATATTTATGGGAATCTTACCTTTAATGAATGCGAATACGAAAACTTCTGCTACTACTTTGCAGAATTTCATAAGTTTAACTTTTATGGAAAGATTTTGTTTCTTTCTTGTATTTTTAAAAACAATGCAGCTTTTATGAACTCCATCTTTCACAATCGAATAGATTTCAAAAAATCAAAGTTTTATACAGATGCTTATTTTAATAACGCGACTTTTAAAGAATTTGCAGATTTTCACGAATGTGAATTTGAAAAAACCGCTGTATTTTATGGTGTGAAGTTTGAAAAAACGCCGAATTTCTCTCAAGCGATTTTTGAGGGAAATGTGAATCTTGTCAATGCAAAGCTTGATTTTGACTTTAAGGGATTAGGAGAAACGATACAAAAGGAATGCGAAACAACCGCAGATACAAAATCTTTAGCAGAATGTGCCAATGATTTTCGTGATTCATTTCGGCTCTTTAAAAATGCGTTGATTAAAGATAATAACCTTTTAGATGCTTCCAATCATCACAGAATAGAGCTTTATTGCAAAGAAATAGAATTAGATTCTAAAATTTCTAATGCCCAAGCATCAGTTAAGGAATTAATAGATAGTTGTGTGCTTAAATTCTACCGCCATACCTCCGACCACCACACGGATTTGGTTAAAATTATTTCTTGCGTGGTTATAAGCATTGGGCTATTTGGAATCTTGCTTTTTGGCATTCGCTATGGATTAGATTTAAAAAGTTTTGTTGCTAATCATTCAAATAACTTTTGCGCTAAGTTGCTTGATTCTAGCTTTATCGTTGAAAGCAATATGATTGGATTATTGTATATATGCGCTACTTGTGCTTTATTCATAAAAGAAATTCGTTTTATTTTTTATTTGTGTGTAACAATTTATATGTGTGCCATTCAATATAAAAATATATTTTTAATCTTTGGAAATCTTACTCATTCAAACGCCAATCAATCCGCAGCAGAAAATTTACTTATCGTAATTTATGCAATCCTAATGTTTTTACTGATTTTCTCCTTGCAAAAAACCGCACGCAAAAACTCCATCGTGCCGCATTAGAACTAAAGATTTATCATTGATCTAATTTTGCTTATTTTGGGTATTAGTAAATGGATTGTTGATCTTGGCAATCTCGCATTGATTCTTTGGTGTATAAACTCTATAGATTTAAGCGAAGAAGAGATTAAAATTATAGAATCTAAAACTTCATTGATATATAATGTCAAGATTCAAGCTAAGGAGCAAATATGACTTTAATCATTGAAAATGCGAGTGAAAAATTTTTGCCACTTTTTCAAGAAGTAGCAAGGCTTAGTAAGGCAAAAATCAGCATAGAAGAAGAGAATGAAGAGATTACTCAAGCGATTAAAGCGTTTGAAAAGGAACGCAAAGAGGGTAAAACAAAACGATATAAAAATATCGCAGAATTTCAAAAGGCTATGAATGCCTAAATATGAGCTAGAAATTTCTAGAAAATTTGAAAAACAATCGTATAAAGAATGAGTAGATATAAGGTAGCCTAAATCCTGTATTAACAAATTTTTATATATTTCGGATTTAGAAAAAATTATAAAATCAAGTAAAAATACAAGAAATGATCAAAATATATTTAGTCAATATTTTGATTTTAATTCATTCTATTTGCAACCCCTCAATAATTTTATATTTAAACCATAAATTCTTTAAAACCACAGATTCACACACTCAAGGATTTTGTGTTATAATCGCGCGGAATTATTATTACAAACTGATTTAATAAAACTAGGATTATAAAAATATGAGTTATTTTTCGATTGAATTTGCCTTATTGCTTTTGGCGTTTTTTATGCTTTATTGGGCTTGGAGCAAGGCTTATCAGATTCAGAATCTTTTGCTTCTTGCCTTTAATTATCTTATCATTTGTCTTTTCAGCCCTTATTTTGCGATAGTGCTTTTTGTCTTTACTTGCTTGGTTTATTTTTTGGCTTTGGTGATTGACACGGCGCGGGTGCGCTTTATTTTTATTTGTTGTGTGCTTGTTGTCGTGTTGTATTTATGCTTTTTCAAATACTACGCATTGATTAAAGACGAATTTGACGCGCTTTTAGCCTTTATCGGGCTTAGTTTGTCTGTGGATATTGTGTTTCCTCTGGGGCTTAGTTTTTACACTTTTGCTTCTATCACTTATCTTCGGGCGGTGTATGAGGGTGCGCAATCCGAAGTCGATGACACGCATTATCAAGAGGGTAATCCCGCTTTTGAAGGCTTTTTCGCTCTTGCGACTTATTTGTCATTTTTCCCGACATTGCTTGCAGGTCCGATTATGCGCAGTCATTTTTTCTTTGAGCAATACCACAGAATCCGCACTTTTGGACATATCGATGAAATCATCGTGCTTATCCTCTTTGGTGTGGTGAAAAAGGCATTGATTGCAAATTACCTTGAGATTTATTCTTCGCCGATTCTGCAAAATCCCTCCGAACATCATATTTTAGAGCTTATCACTGGGATTTGCGCGTATAGCGTGCAGCTTTATTGTGATTTTAGCGGGTATGTGAATCTCGTGTGTGCGTTTGCGCTGATGCTTGGATTCTCGCTGCCGCCAAATTTTAATATGCCCTATATGGCGAAAAATCTCAAAGACTTTTGGAGTCGTTGGCATATTAGCCTCTCAACCTTTATTAGGGATTTTATTTATATCCCTTTAGGCGGCAATCGCAAAGGATTCTTAAATGCGCAAATCTTTGTGCTTATCGCTTTTACACTCTCCGGACTTTGGCATGGCAATACCCTAAACTTTATGCTTTGGGGGCTTTTGCATGGGCTAGGTTTGGTGGTGCTAAATTGTCTGCGACAAATCGACTTTAACCTCGAGGGCGTGCCATTTTTGGGATCTTTGATTACTTTTATATTTGTAACCTTTTGCTGGATTTTCTTTTATTATCCGAGCTTTGATGAGGCGTTGGAATTTTTCTCTGCGTGTGCGAATGGCTTTAATGCGGATTTTGCTTATCAAGATTGGCTTATTTTGGCGTGTTTTTTAGTCGTTTTTATGGTTTATCCCTTTATGCGCGGTTTTATGGATTTGTGTGTAAAGATTTCAAGCTTTGTCCATTGGACGCTCAAACCTTTTGTCTTGGCTGCGATTTTTACGCTACTTGTGGGTATGATGCCTCAAGGCATACCTAATTTTATTTATGCGAGCTTCTGACATGGCACAGCTTCGATTTATTTTTATCTCATGGGTATCGTTGGTGTTGTTGGTTGTCTTGCTTCATCAAAGCATTTTGACTTATGTCGAGCAAACTTATCATAATTTTAGTGAAAGTAAAAGTGTGGTCGGAAAGTTTTTCGGCACGATTTACGCTCAAGTGATGCTTGATGATAACGCGCTTTTTGTCGCAATGGATTTAATGAGTGATACACTTGAGCAAGTGCGCAAAGACATCTTTAGATTCGGAGATTCGTTTGATATGTCTTTAGAGGGTGAAGATACAGAATCTAGCCAAAATCACGCGATGAGCGAGGTTCATAGAGTATCGCCCCCCACAGAATCTCAAGAATCCAAACACTCTAAGCTTGATTCTGAAAGTCTAGAATCAAGCTTAGATACTACTTTTGATGCAAATGATATGCGACAATCTAGCGACATTCCAACGCAACCTTCTTTAAAAGCAAGTGAAGATTCTGTGAATAATGATTTGGCAAAAGACTCTACTTCAAACCTTGAAGAGCTTTTTCCCGCGCCTACTCATCACGATACGCAATCCTTATCTGATGATTTGTCTAAAACTTCAGAGAACCCCGCATCTTTGCAAGATTCTCTGCCTCGCGTGCAAGAGCAAGAAACTCCTCGTGATCTTTTAGAATCTTCTAGCCCTATCCCTCAACGCGTCATCGCAAATCCTTATATCGAAGTCAATGAGGGTGCTAATGTGCTATTGATTGGAGATTCTATGATGCAAGGTGTCGCGCCTTATATTGTCAAATCACTCAAAAAACATCATATTCACGGGATTAACCTTAGCAAACACAGCACCGGACTTACTTACAAGCATTATTTTGATTGGGAAAGTGCGACAAGAGAGGCTTTGAGTAAAAATCCTCACATTGAGCTTGTCGTGGTGATTTTAGGTGCGAACGACCCTTGGACGATGAAAAAAAGCATTGCTTTTAAAACACCACCATGGGAAGAAATCTACCTTTCACGCATTCAAGAGATTATTGATGTGGCTCAAGACTATGGTGCGCGTGTCGTGTGGTATGAAGTGCCTGCGGTAAGGGAAGAAAAGCTCAACGCAAAAATAGCGTATTTAAATGATTTGTATGAGCGAAGTGTGCGAGAATCAGGAGAATTTTTCTTGCAGACTAATGGCATTATCACGCAAGGCGCACATTATTCGGCGTTTATTAAAAATGCCAAAGGCAAAAGCGTGCAGGTGCGTATCGATGATGGTGTGCATTTCACCTCACGAGGCTATAAGATTATGGCGGACATTTTACTTAATCAATTGATTATCGTGCCAAATCAAGCATTTCACACAGAATCTCAAGAAGACAAGGATTAGAAAATGAGTAGGATTTTTGCTTTATTGATATGCTTTTTAGTGCCGCTTTTTTCACTTGAAAACATGGCGCTTAAAGACATTGTCAAAGAGCTTAATACGCCTACTTCTAAACCAATCATTATGCCCAAAACAAAGAAATTCTTAGAGCAGACACACGCTTGGTTTGATTATCAAGGTGAGTTAAGTGCGTTGCTTGCTCAAAAGATTCACGATAAGAAAGATTTGAAAATCCGCATTTTTGGAGATTCTCATATTGCGGGGGATTTTCTCTCTCATCAATTGCGAGGGTTATTATTTGAAAGTAATGCCTTTGGATTCGTCTATCCTCTTTATCCTGCCTATCATCAAAATATTACCCTTGCTTATGAGAGTGAAAATATCACATTAATCAATGTCCGTAAAGATGAATACGCTGATTATCCTATGGGGGGCATTGTCGCGCAGCCCTCAAAGCTCCCCGCGAGAATCAAGCTTACACCTAAGATACAGCTTCCTATGGCGACTTTGACAAAAATCATCTTCAAATCACCGCATAAAAAAGAGGCGATTCTTATTCAAGATGCGCACGATAAGCGTTATAAGATTAATGCCAAACGCGCCGATGTGTGGCAGACAATTGAGCTTAATTTGCAGTATCCTTTTGAAGTGCAGTTTCTTGATGAAAAAGTCGAATTGGGGGGATTTTTTATCTATCAACCCAAAGAAAATCGTTTTGTTGAAAATATCGGCATTAATGGCGCAAAATCCGATATTTGGCGCAAATGGGAGGAGCGCGTGTTTATGCAGACGATGCGATTATTACCTGCGGATTTAGTGATCTTGTGCTATGGGTCAAATGACGCGCTTTATGATAATTTCAATCCACAAGTGTTTTTGAAAGACTATGGGGATTTGATTGATAAGATTAAAATCACCAATCCCGATGCGAGTATCCTGCTCATCGCTCCGCCTACGGTGGTGAGTAAAATCACACCTGCCAAAAAAACAAAAAAATCCAAAGCAACCTACAAAATCACAAAAAATTTCCAACCCGTGAAAAAAAGCATTCACGAGCTTGCCGAGCAAAAGCACACGCTCCTTTTTGATATGGACGATTTTATGAATGAAAGCGGAGGGAAGAAAAAATGGGAAGAGCTTTCACTTGCTAAGCTTGATGTGCATTTGTTGCCCTTAGGGTATCGGCTTATGGCAGATAAGATTTTTTATGAGCTTGAAAGGCTCAAATGAGTTTTAAAAAATGTATGAAGAATCAGAGATTAAATACCCCAATCAGCCTAGCTACATTATTTTTCAAGATTTTACAGAAGTTGATTTGAATATCTTCTTTATCCTTTGCGAAGTAGTCAAGTATCAACGCTCAAGGACAATTCGTATTCATTTTGAACAAATGCGTTATTTTGTGGTCAATGACAAAAATAAAAAACGATTCTATAAAAATATTGTCAATTTTACTAAAAAACTAAACTCCCTAAAAGCCCAAAAATCCCAAATAGATAAAGAGGGATATGAGATATTTTCCGCTTATGCTTTTTTTGAAAAGATTAGCGCGGACGAAAAAGCTTGTATGCTAATTATAAAGATTACAGAAAGCTCCCTTAAGCTGATTAATGACATTACTTCGTGTTTTACGAGTTTTGAAGTGAGGGAATTTTGCTTCTTAAACAATAAGTATGCAAAGAATCTTTATCGTCTCTTAAAGCCCTATCAAGCCATAGGGATATACATCATCAAATACGCTTGTTTTAAAGAAATGATGAGTATCCCCAAATCATATCAAGCGAGGGATATTGATAGACAAGTGTTAAAACCTGCTATTTTAAAACTCACACAAGTGAGCCCTTACACGCATAAGCCTTATTTTGAGAATCTGACTTATACGAAAATCAAAAGCAAGTCAAAAGGGCAAGGTGGGAGTATAGACGCAATCGCATTTTCTTTCGTGCCTCGTGCTGTCCATAAAGTGCAGTGGTTAGATAAATCCCCCCCCCCCCCCCTTGAGGGCTGTGTCGGATTCACACAGGAAAAAATCGTAGTGAGCTTTTAAAATGGCAAATCTTTTGTGTTATGATGTTTCAAACACGCCAAAACTTAATAAGAAAAGTGTATTTTTCTTTATTTTAGCGGTGTTGCTGATGCTTTAAATCCGTCTTTGACAAGCTGCTCACCCCCTTTGCCTGTATTTTCTCCGAGATTGCTTCTTGATTTTGCATCTGTTTTACCTCCACTGACATTAGCTCCTAGAGTATTGCCTCCACTCTCACCTTTTTTATCTGCTTTGGTAGAGCCTTTTACTCCTGCTATTATTTTGTTTGCGGCAAACCCCCCTGCACTTGCAAGTCCCGCAAGCCCACTTCCTGCACCGCTAGAATCTGCACTGCCGATGATCGCACTAATCCACGCTGGGATTTTGGTGAGCAAAAATACCGCAAAGATAGACATCACAATAGGGATTAATAAAACATAAATATCACTTGTATTTTCTGTTTTGATCAATTCTACTCGCGTGATTGCTGATTGTGGGATACCCATTACAACAATGCTAAGCGGTGCCCATAAACTCATACCGATATAGAGTTTGAGCCAACCAAAAAACACACCTTTTGTCTGACTAAAACACAAACAAGGTAAAACTAAAGCACAAAAGCTTAAAATGATTGTCGCCATAAATTGAGAAAGTATCGTCATAATAATCACAGCAATCATCAGCACAAGGCTGACGATTAAAAAAGCTACGACAATGAGTCTATCTCCCAAATGAAAACCAAATTTTCCCTCTTCTTGCTTGATCGCTTCCATATATGCGTTTGAAGTGTCATTGACTACTCCCCAAAAGTAATCAATATTGGCACTTACATTTCCCGCATTTCCATATGCGCTTACTCCCGCACTTGCCCATTTATAGGGTAATTGAAAAATGCTGATAAAATCTCTGTAATTTTGATAGCTACTTAAGGAAGCCTTTATCACGATAAAAATCACCACCCAAATCATCGCTTTAAACAAATCATCACGGCTGAATCCATCGCCTTTAAGCTTCATAAATACCCATATCACCACGCTTAAGCCTAAAAATGTATAGGCGATGTTGTTTGAATACAAATCACCAATCGCCCCATACACATTGGCTACGACAGCATTTCCTGTCTCCTTAACGATATTGACGACGGTCGTAAAGACACTGACGCTTTTTTCTGCCATAGGATTTCTCCTATTCAAACATAATAGGCAGACCTGCCTCGTTGTATTTCACCTCTTCTTGATAGTTTGCAAATGCCTCTTCTTTGATGAGTTTAGAGACTGCTTCATTTGCCTTATCCACAAAGGTTTCATCGGCTTGTGAAATTTGCTCTCTACCTCGGTCTTGCTCTTGGCTAAGGTATCCGATGAGAATATCATTTGATTGTGTGCTCATCTCATATTGAATCATTGCAAGTTCTAGCATTTGCGCTAGAATCGCATTTGCTGTGTTAGCCACTTCGGTGGGATTTTGGCTTTTTGTCGCACTTTCTATGAGGGTCTTAACATTTTCTTTGATGTTGGGTTTATTTTTTAAAAATTTTTTATAAAAGTTCCCCCATGTTTGCAGTTTCTTATCTGTTACTTGTTCTTTAACGAATTCTTGCGCCATTTTGACGCGTTTTAAATTATCCAAGACTTCTTTATAGGCAGCATAGTCCTTATTTTTAAGGAATTCGTTTGCTTGTTTTTTGAGTTCATCTTTAAGCCCAATCATGGTGATAGGCTTATTAAGTGTATCTGTGCAGGCAAATGATTGTGCAAACTGCTCATTATATTCTTTGTCTTCATAAGCTTTTTCTGCAAGATCACTTTCTTGTTTGAATAGATCGTGTTTTTTTAAAAACTCACAATGCTCATTGATTTTCTCAAATAGTAGAGCGTAGGGGTTGTCAAAATCAGTATTGTTGATGCCATTGATGATATTGTTGCCGATATTATCAATCTTTTGCAGGATACTTCCTACCCTGCCGGTATCGATACCCATAGCACGTAGCTCTGCTTCGTATTTGACAAATTCTTGAATCTGTTGCGTGTAGCTTAGGATTGATTGTGCGATTGAGCTAATGTCAATCACAGGCATATTTGCCCTAGCCTCATTAAATCCTAAGCTTAGGCATAAGGCTAAAGCAAGAAAGTTTGTCTTCAGTGTCGTTTTCATCTTTTCTCCTTGAAAGTAGAAGTCAAGATGAGTTTGTTTCTTTTGATCTCTGAAAGATTATAGCATAATTTTAAGAGATAAGAGGATAAGAAAATTATTTACCTCTTTCGTTATGCTTTCTAAGTGGATCTCCCCCATTTGCCATTAGATTGAAAGAGTCCCAATCATACTTTTCTGTATCTTTGGCAAAGCGTTTTTTGCTACCAGCATCAAGTCCATTTACCAAAACTTGTTGGCATAAAGCATTAGAAACGAGGTCTTTATTGAGGTTTGAGTATTTCTTAATATTGAGCCCCTCTTTTTGGAGGATCTCTTTAGCTTTCTTGTGAGCATTCGTTACGGCTGCTGCCTCATCTTTATCATAGCTATCAGTAACTAAAGCAGTATATATATCATTTCCCTTATGAGTTCCATCATCGGGAAAAAATAAATCGCTCCGCCCCGAATAGCTAATTTTGGCTTTATGGTAATATTGTATACATGCCTCGATATTGTCTTTATTGGTTGTATTAGCCTTATAGATTCCTTCCGGTGTTTTTACTACACCTGCTTTTTCTCCAGCCTCTACACCTTTTTGTAAGCCTTTTGTGATACTATTAAGATCAAGAGCGTTTGCCCCTATGGCACAAATTCCCGCTATAGCACTAATAGCTATGATTTTTTTCATTTTTACCCCTTTGTGGATTGGTTTTTAAGCCTTGTATCGACTTTGCGCATTGATAACAACAAAAAATATTAAATTTTAAAATCTAAACAATACAAAATCACTCAAAACAAGTAAAAATTTCTCCAAAATTGAATTTTGTCAAGTTTTTGATTAAGTGGATAAATTGCGCAATATTTTACGACAAAATGATCCCCTATTCACGCTAAGCAAGGAAGTGTATTGATACAAAAGTAAATGTAATAAACTTTGCTTACCTAGAATAATGTGTGTCGATTTGCATCTCTATTCTTTCAATATGTGGATAAAACAAGCCCTAGAGGGATAAGGATTTTTCGCAATTTATCCCTTTAATGTTTTGTGAATTTTTTATAAAAATTAAACACTAAATTCACATAAAGGATACAAGCGATGAAGAAAATGTTTGCAAAAATCACCCTCTTACTCATAATGGCTCAAGCCTATCTTTATGGTGCATTTGGAGAGAATCTCAAAAATGCTATTCAATCAGAAATCAATTCGACAGGAGATGTCGTAATGGCGGTGATTCATCTGATTGTCGGTGTGATAGGTGGATTGATGATCTGCTTTCTTGCTATTGCTGCAAAGCTCAAACCTGAAATGATCAAAGACAATATGAAGATGATCATTTGGACAGCAATCATTACCGGTGTGTTGTGGGGTGTAACCAATAATGGTGTGAGTGTGTTTCAATGATAGAGATTGAAAACTTTAGAGAAATCACCAAAAAAGACAAAGTTTATCTCCCCAAAACAAACATAGGCTTAAGTAGAAGTTCTTTGCTTATCGCGCTTTTGGTTGGGGGAATCTTATGGCTTGTTTTTGTTTGGTGGGCTATTCCTCTATTTTTTATCATTTTGATTGCGCTTTCTGTCTTTGAGTTTTTTGATGAAGATATTTATGATATTTTTATCATTAGGCTAAAAAGCAACACAAATTCTATTTTTTACGCTTAAGAAGTCGCTATGAGATTGTTTCAAAAAATTTTCAATCACGATAAATTGGATTTGTTTAACGAGGCTATTAATGCCGCGATAGAAAAATCAGAGGGGATTCTCACATTGCGAGAGCCAAAAGTGTATGCGATGAATGAAGAATCTAATCTCGCCTCAAAATATAGTGATAAATACATCGCTACGCAAGATGGGAATCTATGTGCTGCCTTTAAAATCGAGGGGATAAGTTATTCAGCTATCACTCTTGAGGGAGAAATAGAGCTTGTGAATACACGCAATCGCTTTTGGAGCAAGCTTGATTCGAATGTCGAAATCAATATCTTTTGCAGGAAAGAGAAGATACACTTTGAGCTTGATTCAACTTCGCAGAATCTTTATGCGCAAGAGATTATACAGCAATGGGAAAGCGGTATTGTAACCTATCAAATCAATTATTATCTTATCGTCTCGACAAAATCTAAGAAAATCACTGGTTATTTTGAGGCTAAGAGAGAGAAAATGACAACAGAGCAGATTGCCAATAATATTGATTCTGAAAATAATACAACACGATTTGAATTTAAGGCAAAAAAGCTTGATGAGGTGTGCGAGGATATTAAAAGTGGATTAGAAAATTTTAAGCCTATACAGCTTGATGCGGATTCTATTATCAACTTTTATGCGACATATTCTAATATGCAAACGACAAATTTACGCTATGGGTATGAAAACATCACAGATTCTTATATCACTTCAGATGTGGCATTTAAAAAGGATTTTATTGTTTTCACGCGTAATGATGGCAAGGAGATTTTCGGGAGGTTTTTAAGTGTCAAAGCTTATGAAACTGAAAATCTCTCAAGCATTTTGCCTACAACCATTTTGCGTGAAAATAGTGATTATTTTTTGATCTTTCATATGGAGGCTCTTGATAAAAATACTTCCATAGAAAAAGTGAAAAATGCCAAACTTTATGCGGTGGATATTATACAAAATGCTCTTGAGATGCTAAGTCAAGAAATCAAATCCGATAGGGAAAAACTATTGCGATTTTCTTTAAGTGTGCTTGTGTTGTCAGAATCTGGTTTAGAAGATTTAAACACAAAGACAAATTCCATCTTGGCTATTTTGAAAGCACAAAACCTTAGTGTGGCAAGAGAAAGTTTTAACCTCAAGGCTTTATTTTTTAGCTTTTTTCCCTCTCGTGGTAATCTCAATGCGAGAATCCGCACACAGACAAGCTCTGTCATCAGCACACTTTGCACTTTTGAAAATGATATTTTGGGTTTTAAAAGCAATCGTTGGGGTAATCGACCCGTTACAATCCTTAGACACTTAAGCGGAAGTCCTTATTTCTTTAACTTTCATGATAGTCCAAATAAAAATGCGGTAGGACATACGCTTGTAGTCGGTGGCACAGGTTATGGCAAAACGACACTGATGCAATTTTTTATGATGAATCTTTTTAAATACGACATTAATATTTTTGCTATGGACAAACTGCGCGGTATGCACAATTTTACAAATTATATGGGAGCGGAATATCATGATTTGGAGCTTGATGGATTTAAACTCAATCCCTTTTCTCTTGCGGATACTGATGAAAATAATAATTTCTTAAAAACTTGGCTTTGTGAAATGGGTGAAATTGGTAAAGGAGAGCATGAATTGCGCCATATTGTTGGAGAAACGATTAGGCAGATACGAGAAACGCAACGAGCCGATTTTAATCATATTTTTACGCTGAAAGATTTTTACGATAGCTTGCAGTTTCCTAATTCACAAGATGATTTAAAGATACGCTTTAAGGATTATCTCGGTGGATTGTTTGATAACACACAAGATGCGTTAAACTTTGAGAAGCAACTCTCGGTATTGAATATGGATTCTATCCTCAAGGACAAGAAAAGATCGGCACTTTGTGCGCTTTATCTTTTTCATAAAATCAAAAATATCTCCAAAAATTCTCATAAAGGCTTTTTTATATGGATTGATGAATTGCGTGATTATCTCAATGATGAGAATATGTGTAATGCCATTATTGAGGCGATTATGGAGATTAGAAAAATTAATGGCGTGATCACAATGGGTGTGCAGAATCTAGACTTCTTTAAAAATGTCTCTAATGCTGAAGCCTTTATTGAGAATATGGCAAATATTATTATTTTCCCTACAAGCGACATAAGGACACTTGAAAGACTACAAGATCAGTTATCTTTGACAAATAGTGAAATTAATTTTCTTCAAAATACGACAAAAGCTTCAAGGCGGGTGCTTTTAAAACGCAAAGAAGAATCCGCCATCTTAGATGTGAATCTATCACGCATAGGAGAATATCTCCGAATCTTTAGTTCAGAGGTTGAAGATGTGAATGCGCTTATTGAGAGTAAAAAACTCTATCCGCAAGAATGGAGATCTGTGTATCTTGATAAGCAACAATCCACACATTTCATACAAAAGGAGAATTGATGAAAAATATTTTATTTGCACTTTGCATAGCCTTTGCATTATCTGCTTGCAGCAATAAAAATGCAAAGATTCCAAGTAAAAGCCCTTGTGCGTGCTATGACATCGTGATAGATATGCAAAAGGATAGTTAATACAATGGCATTTAATGATAATGAATGCAAAAAGGACGCTAATAATGATAATGAATGCAAAAAGGACGCTAATTTTCTTTTCAAATTAGAGCGACATATCAAGCAGTATATGTTTTTTTGGATCATCTTAGAATCTGCCATTATTGCTCTTTTGATTATCGCCATAATGGTGATGCTTCCACTGAAACAAAATGTGCCTTATCTTGTGTTTTTCTCTAATGCCGAAAGTAACTTTGTGCGTGTAGAGCAAGGCAATCTTAACATAAGGAGCGAGGAGGCATTACTTAAGTCAATCCTTGCAAGTTATGTGCAGAAAAGAGAGAGTATTAATCGTATTGATGATGAGGCAAGATATGAAGATGTCAGAGATCAAAGCTCAAATAAAGTTTGGGATACTTTTAGAAGAATCGTTATACAAGAAAACTCTATTTATCAAAATAAAGATGTATATCGAGAAATCCACATTATCAACTTAAGTGTTTTGTCTAAAAGCGTAGCGAATGTGGATTTTATCTCTATTACTCAAAACGCTAAAGAAAAAGAACTAAAACGTTATCGTGCCACGCTTAAATACGACTTCAAGGCCCAGAGCATTAGTTTTGAATCTGTGCCACGAAACCCCACAGGGTTTATTGTCGAAGACTATGCTCTCACAGAAATTTTTATCAATGACAACTCACACAAACAGGAGAAATCAAAATGACAAGAAAACTACTCTTTGGCTTTCCGCTTTTGGCTTTGATGCTCAATGGAGAATCCGCGATTGATATGCAAGATGAAGCTGCTAGGAGGATTCAGCAAGGGCAAGAGCAAATGATAGAAACGATTAATAGAATCCAAGATATTCAAGAGCAAAGAGAGATTGAAAGAGAGCAAAGAAAAAATCAACCTGTGCTAGATTCTACAAGTCATGACTTTAGCTCAAGCTCTATGCCTATCACACAAGGACAAAAGTCGCAAGAACCGCCTACCGAACAAGAAATTTTACTCAAAAAACAAGCCGTAAGAAGTCAGAATCTTAACGCTATACAGGGGCAATTTTTTGCTAAAAACTACAAGGGCACAGAAAATACAATCACGATAGATTATGAGGATAATAATACCTATAAAATCCGCACACGCATAGCGATGACTAGCACAATGATATTTCCACAAAAGATTAAAAACTTTATTTTAGGAGATAATGTAGGCTTTGAGGTGTTGGAAGTGCCAAATTCGCAGAATACATTAGCTATACGCCCTAAACTTATCGGTGTAGACACGAGTCTTGCGGTTTTTACTGATGATGGAAAACTCTATTCGTTTTATATTTTTTCCACAGATTTTAAATCATGGAAAAATCCGCATCTTGTCGTGTTTGTCAAAGATAAGCGAAGCATTGTTGAAAAAAGTAAAGATCCGTTTTTTGATGAATATTTTTATGTGGAAGAGGGTATTAATAAATTGCGTGTCAAAAAGAAAGAAGTTTATAAGCGTTACAAAGTGAAAGTCAAGAAAGAAAATACTTGGCTTGTGCCAGAGGAAATCTTTAGCGACAATAATTACACTTTTTTCAAGTATGACAAAAATCGCTATCCACAGATTCCAAGTATTTATACCGTGATTGACAAGCAAGATTCTCCGATTGAAACGCGTGTGATAGGCGATTTTGTCATTGCTGAAACCGTGGCTGATAGATTTACAATCAGAATCGGAGAAGCCTATGTGTGCGTAGAGCGCGAAAAGGTGCAAAAAGGTAAGCAATGAGAATTGAGATAGGACTTGCACTGATAGGATTGTCTTTTGTCTATGGCAGTGTTAAAGAGAATCTCGACTATCTTTTTGAAAGTAAATTTCCTATCAGTGATTATGTGTGGAATCACCAAAATAAATCGATTAGTTCGATACAAAGCCAAAATAAAGGGCGAAAGATTCTTTTGGACAAAAGTGGCAATCCTATTCTTGATGAATTTGGGAATCCCATCTATGTCGATTCTGAAGGTAATCTTTACTCTAAAGACGGAAAGCTTTTGGGAAAAGTGCTTTTAGATGAGAATGGGAATCCAATTTATGGGACTAATGGTAAGCCTATCATTTATGATAAGAATGGAAAAATACAAGGCAGCACGGATTCGCTTTTGCTCGATGAATTTGGAAATCCTGTGCTTGATAAGAATGGTAATCCTATCTTTGTCGATAAAAATGGCAATCTCAAAGATAAAAGCGGTAATGTCATTGTAGATTCTTATGGTAATCCAATTAATATCAATGACAAAAAGCAACTTTTGGAATTTCTCAACCAAAGCACACAAAATTCTTTTGAAGAACAGCTTAGGAAAGAGAGAGAAAGGCTCAATAGGGAGCTTGAAGCTCAAAGAATGGCGGAAATTGAAGCACGCACAAGAAAAGAAGAGGCAAGGATAACCGATCCAGCTTATCAAGCAATGCTTCAAGAGCAAGAAATGCAACGACAAAGAAAACTCGCAGAGCAAAAGGAAATGCAGCTTTATAAAAATGCTGTATTGGGAGAGAGGGCAGGGGGAGATTCTCGTATATTTGCCCAGCAAAGCTCACTTTATGGGGATAGTGGATTTTCAAATCAACAAAACATAGATGTAGCCACAAATGAACATAGATTGTATCGAATGATACGAGCAGGAAGACTTATACCAGCTGTGTTAATGACGCCTATTGTAAGCAACATTGAGGGTATTATCACCGCACAAGTGGAACAAGATATTTATGCTGCACAAGGGCGTGTTGTGTTAATCCCGCGTGGCACAAAGGTAATGGGATTTTATAAAAATGATAATAAAATAGGACAATCTCGCCTAAGTATTATATGGCGTGAGATGATTACTCCTCAAGGTGTAAATATCTTACTCACAAATGCTATGAGTGCAGATTCTAGGGGAATTAATGGTGTAGAGGGATATTTAGATAATAAATTTGGTGAGAGATATGGGCTTGGTCTGTTTTTAAATACCCTAAGCAATGGGCTTATGATAAGTGTCTCTAATCTCACACAAAAAAGTGGCACAAGCACAAGTCCCTATACCGCGCAGCTTTTTTCAAATGCACAAGGGGATATAAATAACATCTTTAAACAGCTCATACAAGAGCAAGCGAAGATTAAACCCACGATTGAAATAAGAGCAGGGAGTAGAATCTACATCACGCCCACAACGCATATGTGGTTTCCAATACCTAAAAATGGTGAAGTTATGGCGCAATACTTCAATGATGAATATCAGTAAAGGAGATCATTATGACAGAATGTGAAAGCTTTGCAAACCAAAATTTGGATTCTGTTCGTGGAAGCTGACCATATCACGCCTATTCTTGCACAAAAACTGCAAGTGCTTGATAAATATTTAAGGCTTGAAGCCAATGAGATTATCATTAATCATATAGGAGAGATATGTGTCGATTATGGACAAAAATGGGAAACGATAGAAGATTCTATGCTTACCTATAACTTCATAGATTCGTTTTTGACACAACTTGCTACAAGGAGAGGGCAGAGATTTAATGAAAAATATCCTAGCCTTTCTTGTGAGTTGCCTCCACCTTATGCGCGATATAGACTTCAGGCGCAACACAGAAGCATTTTATTTCACTCCGATGTGTGCGTTTGTATCAGAATCCCAAGCAGCAAATATTTTGCATTAGAACATTTCACTCTTAGTGATAAGGTCAAAGAATCGTGGGATTATGAGAAAATTAAAGCCCTCATACCGCAGAGAAAAAATGTGCTTATCAGTGGCGGAACAGGCACAGGAAAAACGAGCTTTCTCAATGCTCTAATGAGTAAAATACCACAAAATGAACGCATTGTAAGTATCGAAGATTCGCAAGAAATTTTCATTGAAAATCATAATAAAACCCAACTTGCTGTGCCAAAGGAAGAGAGCGAGATTTATGGCTATACACAGGCTATCAATAATGCTATGCGCTTACGCCCCGATAGATTACTGCTTGGGGAAATTGACATACGCAACACTCTAGCTTTTTTGCGCATTAATAATACAGGACACGAAGGTAACCTCTCTACTCTTCACGCTAATAATAGTGAAGATGCTATCAATGCGATTATCACAAATGCGATGTTTGGCGGAATGCAAGATAGAGTAGCTCTTAAAGCTTATATTCGCACAGCTATTGATTATATTATTCAAATTAAGCGGATTAAGAATGAACGCATTGTCAGCGAGATTCTCGATGTGAAGCGGCATATACCAAAAGAAATCTAGGAAAATTATAGTTTCAATGTCCAAATATTTATTTTGGGGAATACATATTTGGGCTTTGTATTCTAAAAGCCCACCCATAGCCTATGCTCTTTTGATCTCAAATAAGATGAGTTTAGGGGCTATGGGAGATGTAAGGTAAAATCTTATCGTTTCAAGCCATTGACGGTTTGAAGCATAGAATCTGCAGTTTGGATACTCTTTGAGTTCGCCTCATAGGCTCTTTGCCCGGTGATAAGATCTGTCATTTCTTCGACCAATTTGACATTACTAAGCTCTAAGAATCCTTGTCTTAGCTGTCCGAATCCGTCAAGCCCCGGCACACCCGCTACAGGATCACCCGAAGCGTTGGTGTTGATAAAAAGATTATCGCCCAAAGAATGCAACCCTGCGGGATTGATAAAATTCACAATTTCGATTTGCCCTAAGATATTTACTTCTGTTTGATTACCTTCAATCACACTCACCGTGCCATCAGTCCCGATATTGATTTGAGTCGCACCCTCTGGAATAGTAAGCTCTGGAATCAAGCGATAGCCCTCTGCATTGACGACATTACCATTATCATCAAGCTTGAAGCTTCCTGCGCGTGTGTAGGCGATATTGCCATCGGGAAGTTCGATTTGGAAGAATCCATTCCCGGTGATTGCAATGTCAAGGTTATTTTCTGTCTCTTTGGGGTGTCCTTGTGAAAACATCTTTTGAATCGCAATGGGTCGCACACCTAGCCCTACTTCAATGCCTGTGGGTGAAATAGTCGTTTCACTTGTGCTTGTTCCTGCGTATTGGAGTGTTTGGTAAAATAAATCTGCAAATTCTGCTCTCTGCTTTTTATAGCCGGTGGTATTGACATTGGCAATGTTGTTTGATGTGTTGTCGATTTGGAGTTGTTGTCCAAGCATACCTGTGGTAGCGGTATAGAGTGATCTCATCATAATGCGATCCTTTAATATAAGAAGTAAATTTCACTTAAACTAAGGCAGTGATTGGTTGGATTCTAAGCAAAAGGGATTCCAAAATTTACCTTTAATTTATCCTTTTTATAGCTAAAATCATTTATAGTTATGGTGAAAATTTAATAAAAAGTGAGAGTATGCTTCTAACCACGCTTTATATTATTGCCATCACAGCCGAAGGTATGACGGGTGCTTTAGCCGCAGGGAAACATAAAATGGATTTGTTTGGTGTGATTTTTATCGCTCTTGTTACGGCGATTGGCGGAGGGTCGATTCGGGATATTTTACTTAATCATTACCCGCTTACTTGGGTGGCTCACCCTGAATATGTGGTGCTGATTTGTGTTGCGGCGATATTAACAACAAAGATTCCGCGTGTGGTTGTGCGTTCGGAAAAAGTGTTTTTGATTCTTGATGCGATTGGGTTAGTTGTTTTTAGTATTTTGGGCGCACAAGTAGGAATTGATAAGGATTATGGGTTTATCATTGCTGTGAGTGCGGCAGTGATCACAGGGGTTTTTGGGGGAATCTTGCGTGATATTTTATGTATGCGGATACCCTTAGTGTTTCAAAAGGAGATTTATGCTGGGATTGCGCTAATTGCGGGTGCGCTTTATTATGTGCTGTTGATTTATTTGCAAATAGATATTCTCATTGCTACGCTTATTACGCTTATTGTGGGTGTGATTGCTCGCCTTTTAGCGATTTTTTATAAGCTTGGATTGCCCGTATTTGCGTATGATGAAGATTCAAAGACTGAAAAATGATTTGGGGATTTGAGAATGTCAAATAATCTTAGTTTTTGGAATCTTTTTATACAATGGCATCTTTTATTTGTAAGATTTTTAATTATTTTTAAGGAAAGGTTATGTCCTCAATTGCATTGGCTTTAAAGTATCGTCCGACTATTTTTAGTGATTTGGTTGGGCAAAATGCTGTCTCTCAAACCCTTTCTCTTGCACTAGATTCTCAACATATCTCCCATGCGTATCTTTTTAGCGGATTACGAGGGAGCGGAAAGACGAGTTCAGCGCGTATTTTTGCCCGTGCTTTGCAATGTGAGAGTGGACCTACAAGCACACCTTGTGGCACTTGTGCGAGTTGCATTTCGGCACTTCAAAATAAGCATATTGATATTATTGAAATGGACGCAGCAAGCTCTAGGGGGATTGATGATATTAAGCGCGTGATTGAGCAAACCAAATATCGCCCTAGCTATGGACGTTATAAAATTTTTATCGTTGATGAGGTGCATATGCTAAGCAAAGAAGCTTTCAATGCTTTGCTGAAAACCCTTGAAGAACCCCCAGAGTTTGTGAAATTTATCCTTGCGACTACTGACCCTCTAAAACTTCCCGCGACTATTTTAAGTCGCACGCAACATTTTCGATTCAAGCAAATCCCTCATCGTTTGATTGTCGAGCATATTACAAATATTCTCCACAAAGAGGGTGTAAGCTTTGAGCCTCAAGCACTTGAGATGATCGCAAGGAGTGGTTCAGGGAGTTTGCGTGATACTTTGACGCTCCTTGATCAGGCGATTATTTTTTGTAAGAATCATATTGAAGTCGCAAGCGTAACGGATATGTTGGGTGTGGTTGATCCTAAAGTATTGCGGGATTATTTTGATGCGGTTTTGCAACGCGATACAGCTAAGATCTTTGCTGCACTTGAGATTTTACAAGAATATGAATGCGAAATGATACTTGATGAAATGATGCTTTTTTTGAAAGAGCGGCTTTTAGCGAGAGATGTAGAGTTTCAAGCATTATTTGTCGACCGTTTCTCGCGGATTCTTAGCGAATCAAAAATATTACTGAATCTCAACACAGATGGGGCATTTGTGCTTTTACTTTGCGCGATGAAAATGCAAGAAGCGATGAAAGTCAAAGATATAGAAGCAATGATTGAAGAATTAGAATCTGAAATTTTCCAAGCCCCTAAGATTGACAAAGATTCTGCAGTCCAAATAAAATCAATTTCATCTCAAGATGCGCAAAATGCGCCTGCTCCTTTGTCGCAGCTTTCGCCTCAAATGCAGTTTGAGAATCTGATTGCAAAGCTAAAGGATCGTAATATGCAGTTGGGGGAGAGTTTCGCTCAAAATATCGTATTTGTTGCGTTTGAAGATCAGATTTTGAGTTGGCATAGTCGCGCACAAGGTGAAGATAAGGCATTGTTAAAGGAACATTATACGCTAATTAAGACTTTTGTGAATGAGATTTTTGGAGCAAACACAACGATTCGACAAGTCCCCATGCCTTCAGAAAGCACAAAAAGTCAAGATTCTGAAATAAATACCCAAAATGTGAATCCGACACAAACCCCGATGACACACAATATCACGCAACCTACGGATTTGGTAGATTCTCAAAAGTCTGAAAATACCTCCGAATCTGTTGAATCTGTCAAAGCTGCTATAACGCAAGAGATGCTAAATGCGCCACAGAAGCCAGCAGTAGCTCTTGATGCACAAGATGCTTTTTTGCAAGAACATCGCGAATTGATTAATGCGATTAATGAAAGCATAGGGATAAAAAGCGTGATCGCCCCGCGTCCTGAAACAATCCCAAACGATAGTGTGAGTAAATCTGATGATTTGCAATGAATTTGTTTTGGGTGTGAATGATTTAAGCGATGCGTGTGCATTATTTGATAAAATAACATTTTGTAATGGAGTTGTGCTTTTGCAGGGGGATTTAGGAAGTGGAAAAACGACTTTTGTGCGTGCATTTGTCCGATATATGCAGCAAGATGATGAGGTAACTTCTCCTACCTTTAATCTTGTCCATGAATACGGACAAGAAAGCAAGAGAATCTATCATTATGATTTGTATCGCAAGTCTTTGGAGGAGCTTTTAGAATGGGGATTGTTGGATATGCTTGAAAGAGAGGGAATCCACCTTGTAGAATGGGGAGATGAGCGTTTAGAGGCATTGCTTCGGCGAAGTGGTTATGAGGTGATGAGAATCTCTATTGCCCTTGCTCCATCGCATCAACAGAGAATCTACAAGGTGTTTTGATAATGAATAAACTTTCAGCAATCAGTCTTAGCAAGCATATTAAAAAAACCAAAATCGTGCAAGATGTCTCCCTAGAAGTGAATAGCGGTGAAGTTGTAGGGCTTTTAGGACCTAATGGAGCGGGCAAGACAACGACTTTTTATATGATTTGTGGGCTTTTGCACCCAAGCAGTGGCAAAGTGATGCTCAATCATACTGAAATTACGAAATTCCCCTTGCATATGCGTTCGAATCTTGGCATCGGGTATTTGCCTCAAGAATCAAGTATTTTCAAAGATCTAAGCGTAGAAGAGAATCTTATGCTTGCCGCAGAAGTCAGCATCAAAAATACTAAAGATCAGAAGATTAAAATTGAAAAAATGCTTGAAGAATTTAACATCGAACCTATTCGTGCGCGAAAAGGTGTATCGTTAAGCGGAGGTGAGCGTAGAAGAGTGGAGATTGCTCGTGCTTTGATTAAAGATCCGAAGTTTGTTTTGCTTGATGAACCTTTTGCAGGGGTTGATCCACGCGCAGTAAATGATATACAAAATATCATTTTAAAGCTTACGAGTCTTGATATTGGGGTTCTTATCACAGATCATAATGTGCGTGAGACATTATCCGTCTGCACACGAGCGTATGTGATTAAAAGTGGTGCATTGCTTGCAAGTGGTAATGCCGAAGAAATTTATCAAAATGAATTGGTGCGAAAATACTATTTAGGAGAACATTTTAAAGCATGAGTGTGGGCGGTAAGTTACGTCAGAATCTAAATGTCAAAGCGCGTCTCTCGACAACTTTAAAAAGCTGGTTGCCTATTTTACAAAGCGGAATGACAGAGCTTGAAGAGACGCTCTCAAGTATTGCCGAAGAGAATCCTTATGCACATGTCCAAAGCCAAATCACTCAAAGCCTCCAATCTAAAAACTATCAAAAATCTCAATCTTCTTCACGCAACACCCAAACAGATCGTATGGATTCTGTGAGTATTAAAGAGCAAAGCCTTTATGAAGTGCTTGAAGAGCAGATTGATTCAAAGCTATTCCCCACGGCAATTTCGCAAAATATCGCATTAAAGATTATTGAGAATCTTAATGAAGAGGGGTATTTGGATACGCCCGTGAGTGAAATTGCTGATGAGTTGGGCATCAGTGAATCTGAAGTAGAGCGAGTGCGCACGCGTTTTGCATATTTAGAGCCTTATGGTATTGGTGCAAAAGATGTGATTGAATCATTTCTTTTTCAGCTCCAACAATGCGATTTGGACGGGGAGGATTATGAGCTTGCCTCACAAATTATCAAGGATTTGCACAATCACAACAGATATAAGAATCACGCATCGTATAATGTCGTGATGAAAGTCATTAAGAGTTTTAAGAATCCTCCAGCGATTGAGTTTGGTGCGAGAGAAGCAGAAGTGATACCTGATATTTTTATTTTCGAGCGTATTAAAACTGATAGCCTAAAAAATACCGCCTATGAGCTAGAAGTGTCAATCAATGATGCGTATTATCCCAAAATTGTCATTGAGGAAAATATTAGAAATGCTCATTCTCACAAGGAAAGTGCGGATTTTTTGAAAAACAAGCTTAAAGAAGCAAAAGATCTCGTTGATGCGCTTGATATGCGAAAGGCAACGATTCTGAAAATCGCCATTGCATTAAGGGAAAATCAATATGATTTTTTTATGGGTGGGGAGATTCGCCCAATGAAACTCAAGGACATTGCTCAAGATTTGGGATATGCGCCAAGCACGATTTCACGAGCGATTGCTAATAAATACCTTGAATGTGATAGAGGTATTTTTCCTATTAAGAGTTTCTTTACTGCTGCCATTGATGGTGATACCTCTAACGCTTCGATTAAAGATTTTATTTTGAATCTTGTCAAAAATGAGGATCGTAAAAAGCCTTTGAGTGATTTGAAGATTCTTAAAAGTGTGGAGGAAAAGTTTGACCTCAAAATGGTGCGCCGCACAATCACAAAATACCGACAACAGCTTAATATTGCTAGCTCAAGCGAACGCAAAAGACTTTATGATATGAGCGTGTGAGACAAAGCATCAAAATGCGGTGGAATGAGATTGATTTAAAAGATTGGAAAAACGCTAATATCAATGTAGATAGCCTGTGGATAATCCCACAGAGGGACAAGAGTGGCAAACATCAAAATATCTATCACGGAAATTTTATCCCGCAGATTCCGCGTGAATTATTTACGCGCTATACCAAAAGGGGCAAAATCGTGCTTGATGCGTTTTTGGGAAGCGGCACAAGTCTGTATGAAGCTCAAAACTTAGGGCGTAAGTGCATTGGTATGGATATAAATTCTAAAATTTTAGAATATGTCAAAGCACAAATGGAGGGGGAATGCCCTAGCACATATTATTTTGGATTCTGCGATAATACAGATTCTCTTAGCGTGGATTGCTTTATGCAAGAGGCACTAGAATCATTAAATGACAAAAGTGTGCAGTTTGTGATTTTACACCCTCCTTATATGGATATTGTCCACTTTAGCGAAAATCCAAATGATTTAAGCCATTTGGATAATCTCACACATTTTGTTCAAGCCTTTGTAAGAAGCACTCAAAATGTGATAAAATTCCTAGATGTTGGACGCTATTTTGCCGTTGTAATTGGTGATGTATATAAACAAAGTGATTCTATGTGATGGATATGGTAGGCTTGGATTAAGGAGTGAATTTTGACTTATGATGAAGCAATAGAAAGAATAATGCGTGATAATAATGGAATAGCATCACTTCAGTTTCTCTATGAACATATTTGGGATTATAAAGATAAAAGTAAAATATTTGGTAAAACACCAAACAATACAATACAGGAGCGTTGCCAGAGAAATCCAAAAATTATGAGAATTGCTTATGGTGTTTATGCTTTAAAAGATTCTATGCGATATATGGAGGATAATGATGATAAGCAGATTATTCTAGGACAAACAAATACAAGCATTCAACTTACACAAAAGCAAACTATACAAAATGTGCGCGTTGGTCAGCAGAATTTTAGAAATAAATTAATTGATACTCTCAAAGAGTGTCCCATTACACATATAAAGGATAAAAAATTACTTATAGCTTCGCATATTAAACCTTGGGTATTTTGTAATAATAGTGAAAGATTAGATGTTTATAATGGTTTTTTATTCTCGCCTTTATTTGATAAACTTTTTGATAAAAGTGTAGGATTGATTACTTTTACAAAAGATAAAGAAATATTATTTTCCAAACAAATGGATAAATATACAAGAGATTACCTTACTTCAATCAATATTGCAGATAGACAAATAATTCAAAACCTGCCAGTAGAGGGGAGAGAATCTTTTTTAAAATATCACTATCAGTATATTTTTGCACGAAAATAAATTTTGTGATATATTTGCAGGAAGTAGTGCAGTAGGGAAACTTTTTAAGACCAAAACAAGACAAATTATTGCTAATGATAAAGAATATTATAGTTTCGTGCTAAACCAAAACTATATCGCCAACCACACAGAAATCAAGGGTATAGAATCTTTATTTAACGAACTTCAAAGCGACACATTAACACACCCATAGAGGGAAAAATTTATCAGCATTATTGTATGGGGCAAGAGCGGTTTTTGGATTCCAAAAAGACAGAATCTAGCGTGTGCGATTCTCACAAAAGACAATATTTTAGCGATTATAATGGCGCAAAAATTGATGCGATTCGCCTAAAAATAAAGCAATGGCACAAAGAAGAAAAAATCTCATCACAAGCCTATTTTCATCTCATTGCCTCACTTTTAGAATCTGCTGATAAAGTCGCGAATACCGCTTCTGTTTATGGGGCATTTCTTAAACATCTTAAGAAATCTGCACAAAAACCCCTTGCACTAACTCCTGCAATTTTTGAATGCAATGCGCATTCTCACCAAGTCTTTAACGAGGATTCTAATACGCTTATTCACGGAATCAAAGGCGATATTCTCTACCTTGACCCTCCTTATAATGCGCGTGAATATGGAGCAAATTATCATCTTTTAAACACTATTGCGCTTTATGATGATTTTATCCCAAAAGGTAAAACGGGCTTAAGAGAATATGAAAAATCTAATTGGTGCAAAAAAGCCAAAGTCGCAAATGAACTAGAAACCTTAATCAAAAATGCAAATTTTGAATGGATTTTCTTAAGCTACAATGATGAGGGATTGTTGAGTTTAGAGCAAATCGCAGAAATTTTTAAAAAATATGGCAAATATTCTTTTGTTACACAAAAACATCAACGCTTTAAAGCGGATTCTAAGAGAATCCAAAAGCAAGATTCTACACTAGAGTATTTGCATATTTTGCAAAAGAAATGAGTATCAGCGAATTTTTAGAAAAATAAAGCTAGAATATGCCCTTTGTTTTGTGAGATTCTAGAATCTAAGTAGCCTAATATCTCACAGCGAAATTCACACATACCTATTCCTTTCTGGTTGTGTAAGCAAATCGCTTCACTAAAGGGTATGGAGGACAAACCAAAAATGAGGAGACACTATGGTAACAATGAAAGACCTGCTTGAGTGCGGTGTGCATTTTGGACATCAGACACGCCGTTGGAATCCTAAGATGAAAAAGTTCATCTTTGGCGCGAGAAAAAACATTCACATTATCGACTTACAAAAGACCTTACGATACTTCCGCTATACTTATAATATCGTTAAAGAAGCTGCAAGCGAAGGCAAAGTGATTATGTTTGTTGGCACAAAAAAGCAAGCAAGTGAGACGCTGAAACAATTTGCAGATTCTGTGCAAGCCCCTTATGTCAATTATCGATGGCTTGGCGGTATGCTCACAAATTTTAGCACTATCAAAAAATCTATCCGCAAACTTGAAATTATCGAAGAAATGGAAGAAAGCGGGCAAATTGATCTTTTGACCAAAAAAGAGAAACTTATGCTTATGCGCAAAAAAGAAAAGCTTGACAAATATTTAGGCGGTGTGCGCCATATGAAAAAAGCACCGGATATGATTTTTGTCATTGATGCTGCAAAAGAAAAAATTGCTGTGGCAGAAGCAAGAAGATTAGGTATTCCTGTAGTTGCACCTTTGGATACAAATTGTGATCCTGATATGGTGGATTATCCGATACCGGGCAATGACGATGCGATTCGCTCTATTCAGCTTTTCTGTAAAGAAATCAGTGAGGCGATTTTGGAAGGACGCGCTGAAAACAAAGACGCGCAGCTAGAAGCCGAACAAGCTGCTCCTGCTACAGAATCTGAAAAGCAAGAATTGCTTGATGAAGTAACTGCAGAAGTTGCCAAAGATATGACAAATGAGGAGGAATAAATGGCAGATATTCCAGCACAGCTTGTAAAAAAACTCCGAGAAATGACAGATGCAGGAATGATGGACTGCAAAAAAGCATTGGTAGAAACACAAGGTGATATTGACAAGGCAGTTGAGTATTTGCGTGAAAAAGGCTTAAGCAAGGCTGCTAAAAAGGCCGATAGAATCGCTGCTGAAGGCATTGTGAATGTCGAAGTATCAAGTAATTTTGACAAAGCAAGTATTATTGAAATCAATTCTGAAACAGATTTTGTAGCTAAAAATGATACTTTTAGAGATTTGGTTGCGCAAACTTCCAAAATCGTGCATGATCACGCTATTTCTAGCACAGAAAGTTTGAATGCTATGAGTATTGATGGCGTAAAATTTGAGGAATATTTGCAACAAAAGATTGCTAAAATCGGTGAAAATATCGTTGTAAGGCGAATTGTAACGATACAAACACAAGGCACAGGTATTATTAATGGCTATGTGCATTCTAATGGGCGTGTAGGAGTGCTCATTGCGATGAAGTATGAAAAAGACAGCTCGAAAAATGCTTGTGTTGAGCTTGCTAAAAATATTTGTATGCACGCTGCAGCGATGAAGCCCCAAGTGCTTAGTTATACAGAGCTTGATGATACTTTTATCCAAAAAGAAAAGATTGCAATTATTGCGGAATTACAAAAAGAAAATGAAGAATTGAAACGACTAGGTAAGCCTTTGCATCATATCCCTGAATATGTCAGTCGTAATGAGCTTACAGATTCTATCTTGAAAGAAAAAGAGCAGCAATTGCGAGAGAATCTCAAGGCACAAGGCAAACCTGAAGCGATTTGGGATAAGATTATCCCCGGTCAAATGGAACGTTTTGTCGCAGACAGCACAGTGCTTGATCAAAGAATGACTTTGCTGGGACAATTTTATGTAATGGACGATAAAAAAACGATTGCTCAAGTGTTGCAAGCAAAGTCTAAAGAGCTTGATGATAATATTGAGATCGTGGATTATATTCGCTTTGAGCTTGGAGAGGGTATAGAGAAAAAAGTCGAAGACTTTGCCGCAGAAGTTGCCGCTCAAATGCAATAGGCTATTGAAAACATTTTAACTTATTATCTCATTCATAGAATCTTAATTCTGTGAATGAATATGAAATTTTTACGAAAAATCTATATGCCATTAATCAAAACTATTCTTCTAAAATCACAAAATTTTTATTTTTAGTATTTGCAGTATTGCTTGTTTTGGGGAGATTTGGTAGTTTTGTGGAAGATTTTTTGTTGTTTTCTTGTAAAGATTTAGACAAAAAATCTACAGCATAATCTTTCTTGAGGCTTTTTGCGACACTGGGCGATATAGAGGGGATATAAGTTTGCAGTGCTTTAACGCGTTTTGCTATATCTTCAAAATATTCTTGAGCCATTTTATCGCGTTCGCGATCTTTTTCCCAACTGAATCCTTTGTTGTAAGATTTGATGACTTCATACCAATTTCCTTTACGCACCTTATGCCAGTAGGTCAATTCCTCAAGCGCACTTTGCGAGGCAAATTCATCATCACGCATTAAAAGTTCCCCCACCATATTACGCATAAAATTTGTGTCTTTTTGTTTGTGCTTTTTGATGATACCCGGAATATGCGCATGGTAGATTCCTGCGGAAGGGTCAGCAAAATTCACACGATATTCTCCAGCGCAAGATTCTTTCCAAGCAATAGCTGCCATTGTGTAGCCAAAGCCACTTTTTGCGCCGTATCTAAAGGCTTTTAAGATGACTTGTTTTTGGTTTTTGTTAAAGTTTTTAGGCTCTACACATTTGCCCTCGACTTTATGCAAAGGCAAAGCATTGATTTGCAATATTGCACCTAAGCACATCAAAATAATCAACTTTTTCAAAGAATACTCCCTTGCAATCAGTTTTTAACAAAATTTGGTTAAAATTATGAAATCATATCTAAAATTTAAAGGATTTTCTGCAAGATGAAACCCTTATTGATTGAAATTTTGACTCAAGAATTGCCAGCATTACCTTTATTAAAAGAATTGCCGCATATTCTTGGCAAATGGCAAGGTATCACGCAAAGGCATCATATTCACTCTAATCCGCGCATTTATTTTACTCCTCGCCGCATTGTTTTGCAAGAAGAGCAGTTTCCGGTGCAGACACAAGCATACAAAACAGAATCTTTTGGTCCTCCTGTATCTATTGCTTTTGTTGATGGAGAACCTTCAAAAGGTTTGAGTAAAGCCGGAGAGAGTTTTTTTAAAAAGCTCAATCTCCCCACAGATACACCCTATCAGATTGCTCAAAAAAATGGCAAAGATGTGCTGTATTATGTCCAAACGCAAGAGGGTATTCCTACCAAAACACTTCTCCCGCAGATTCTAGAATTATTCCTTGATTCTTTGCAATTTGGCAAAACAATGCGTTGGGGGGATTTGCAAGTAGGATTCATTCGTCCTATACGCAATATTATGATTCTTTTAGGTGAAGAAAGTATCGCAATGAATGCTTTTGGTCTCCAGTCCAAAGCGCAAACTTATGTGCATCGTGATGTGAGTGTGGATTTTCAGCTGATTAAGAATCTTGAGCATTATTGCGAAGTTTTAAAAAAGGGCAAGGTGATTCTTCATCAAGATGAGAGAAAAGCGTTGATTCTTGAGCAGATTAAAGCCATAGAATCTGCACATCAGATTCAAGTGGAAATCGACCAAGATTTGCTTCAAGAAGTCGTGGCTATTACAGAGTATCCGCGCGCAGCTTATGGGGCATTTGATGCTGAATTTCTTAAGCTCCCTAGTGAAGTCATTATCACTTCAATGAAAGAAAATCAAAGATATTTTGCGACTTATCAACAAGGGCAGATTCACAATGGCTTTGTGCTTGTATCAAATTCTACCGCAAACGATCTTAATCCGATTATTTTGGGGAATCAAAAAGTGCTCAAAGCAAGGCTTTCTGATGCTGTATTTTTTTATGAAAATGATCTCAAAAATGGATTTAAACCACAGAAATTGGCAGATATTGTGTTTGTAGAAGGATTAGGGAATCTACAGGACAAGGCAAAACGCGAAAGCTCGATTGCGCTAACATTGCTTCAATCTTATGCCGCATTTTTTGATAATATGCAAGAAACGAGTGATCTTTTGAAGACAGCAATTGAATATGCGCGTGCGGATTTGGTCAGCGAAATGGTGTATGAATTCCCCGAATTGCAAGGTATTATGGGCTTTCACTATGCAAAGAGTTTCCAAATGCACCCGCTTGTTTGTCTTGCAATCAAAGAGCAATATCTTCCGACAGGAGAGCATTCTAGTTTGCCAAGTAATCCTTTTAGTGCGTTGGTTGCTCTTAGTATTAAGCTTGATCATATTTTTGCACTTTTTAGTATTAATGAGATTCCTAATGGCTCAAAAGATCCTTTTGCATTGCGAAGAGCTGCAAATGGCGTGATTAAAATCATTCAGAATCAAGGCTTCGCGTTTAATTTGAGTGAAGATATTCCGCGTCTTTATGCTGCAGGACATTATCAAGCAAGTGATTTGGAGCGTATCGAAAATTTCTTTTTAGAACGTTTGGAGGGGATTCTCAAAGTCAATCCCTCACTTTTACGCTGTGTGTTTAATGCGCGTGTAGGTGGTGTGAAGCAACGCGATATTAATCGCATCATTGAGAATGTCCAAGCATTGAGTGATTTTTTTGAAAAAAGTGATAAGCAGGCATTGATTACGCTTTTTAAACGCGTAGCCAATATTCTTAAGGATATGAGTGATGAGAAAGTCTCTCTTAATCCTGCACTTTTTAAGCTCCCTGAAGAAAAAAATCTTTATGAGGCATTCATAAAGATTCACAATCAACATTTTGCACATATCAGTGAGCAAATCGCTGCTTTATTTGCACTCAAAGATGAACTCACGCTATTTTTTGACAATGTATTAGTCAATGATCCTAATCCAGCAATCAAAACTAATCGTCAAATATTGATTTGTCATATTTATGATGAATTTTTGAAGATTGGCGATATTAAAGAGATTACGCTTTGAGCATTTTTATTTCAGAGCTTAAAGGTATTTTTACTTCAGTATCTGCGATGTTGATTATTTTTGGCGGTTCTTTGTTTTATTTATTTTTGTATCCTACGCCTTATTATAACGACACTGTGGCTACACAAAAAATCGTTATTTTGGATAATGACAATACGCAATCCTCACGCGATTTTATTTTTCTTATTAAGTCCTCGCCTTATTTGGAGGTCGTTAGCGTCCTTGATAATCCCAATGAGGCGCAACAATTTATAGAATCTCATCGTGCTTATGGGATTGTGATTGTCCCTCAAGATTTTGAAAAACATCTCTATCAGCGAATACCTCCAGTCGTGCCTATTATGGCAAACGCATCGTATTTGCTAATTTATGGAGCGATTGCTAATGCAATGTCAGATGTGATTGCAGAATTTAACGCACAAATCAATTTCGCACTACAAACTCACGAATACAGCCTCCTTGAGCCTGAATTGATACCTTTGTTTAATCCTTCAATGGGCTATATAAATTATACTCTTGCTCCCATACTTATTTTTATTTTACATCAAACGCTTGTCGCAGGAGCGGGCATTATCGGCGGGACACAGAATCAGCAATTTTCTCAAGGTGTGCGCAATTATTATGCGACAGCAAACCCTTTATTACTAGTGCTTTCAAAGATTTTTATTTTCTTTTGCATTTATGTTGTGTTGTTTGCATTTTATTTTGGATTTGCCTATGAATTTTATGGTGTGCATGTCAATGCGCATATTATGGACTTTTGGCTTTTTAGTATAGCTTTTATTTTTGCAACTTCTGCTTTTGGTGTATGCTTTGGGACATTGCTTCCTAAGAGAGCATTATCGACACAAATCGTAATGCTTGCTTCAATGCCTATTGTCTTTTTACTTGGTTTTATGTGGCCTAAAGAACAGATTGCGACTTGGATCAATGACATTATTACCTTTTTACCTGCTTATAGTGGCATCAATGGGCTTTTGCGTCTCAATCAAATGGGTGCAAGTTTTGGTGATGTGCGGGAATATTTTTTAAGTCTATTATTTTTGGGTGTGTTTTATATTTTTATCAGTGTGGTAATGATTTATAAAAAAACAAATCGTTGGTGAGCTTTGGGAATGTATTTTGCTTTGTCGTTTCTTAATAATTGACAAAGCAAAAGGACACAAATGCAGAGTGGATATTACAACACCACAGGCGGTATGGTTACGCAATTTAGTCGTTTGGATCTTATTTCAAACAATCTTGCAAATCTCAATACAAATGGATTCAAACGTGATGATGTCGTGATTGGGGATTTTTTGAGATTGTTTGAGACGCACAAAGAACAGCTTCCGATTGAAGATCATACCAAAAAAGCTGCTAAATTTCTTAATCGAACGATGAATCGTGTGCCTATCATCAGCGAAGAATATACAGACAGAAGCACGGGAAGTATGATGCAAACCGATAATCCGTTAGATTTTGCTTTACAGAGTGAAAATGCCTTTTTTGCGATTCAAACGCCTGATGGGATTCGATACACTCGTGATGGTAGCTTTAGCATTAATGCGGAAGGATATTTAGTCAGTAAAGAAGGGCATTTGGTGCTTAGTCGTGATGGTGTAGATTCTGGTGATGGCATACAAGTCCCCCATGGTATGCACCTTGAAGGCGATGCGAATGGGAATCTTTATTTGCGCAATACGAATGCCGATGCGATTGCCGAACAAATCAATATTGGTGGATTGGCTGTAGTGGGCTTTGAGAATCCACGTTATTTGAAAAAAGTCGGCAAGAATCTTTATCAATACCCTCAAGAGAGAATCAATGAACGTGATGTGATACAAAATAGTGGTGTGATTGCTCAAGGCTTTTTGGAAAAAAGCAATGTGAATGCAGTGCTTGAAATGACTTCTTTGATTGAGACTAATCGTTTAGTGGATATGTATTCTAAAGTGATGAAAAGTCATATGGACGACCTTAACACAGAAGCTATCACAAAACTTGCTGTGCGTGCTTAAAAGTATTACTTTAGTGAAAGTTTGTGAGGGCAGGTTCGTTTTCTTAGAAAATGTTTATTGTGCTATAATACTTTATCTTAAAACTACCCAAGATTGAGAGAAGTATGCAGCAAGATTCAATGAAAGAATTACTTAATTGTTTTGATTATATTAAGCATTATCAAATGGATATGCTTGATTCTATCGCAATTACACTAGAGATCATTTGTCTTAAGCGGCATTCGCAGACACTCATTGAAACGCTTATTGCTAAAGGTAGTAAGCGCAAGCCTATCTATGAAGAATTTACTGATATGTGTAAGATGACATTAGGAGAGAGGCTTTATACACCTTTGAATCCGCATTGCAATCTTTTGAAGATTCTTAAAGCTATCTATAGTGTTGATACTTCTAATCAGACTTGTGAGGAATTTTTGCATATTATCACGCAAAAAAAGACTACTCACAAACTTTTCTCGTATTCCACACCTTTGGAGATCAATGAGCTTCTCGTGGGATTACTTGATATTCAAGATAATGAAACGGTTTATAATCCTTGCTACGGAATGGGAAGTTTGTTTATTACGATTACTTCTCATGCGCAATCTTTAAGCCTTTATGGTGAGGAGTTGGAAGATCGTCTTTCGCGTATTGCTGAATTGATTTGTAAGATTCTATCCGTTTCATCAGAGAATCTAGTCGTGAGCAATATTCTCAAAAATGCCCATTTTAAGGATAAAAAATTTGACAAAATCATCTGTAATCCGCCACTTGATAGTTATATAGGGACACAATATCTCAAAGAAGATGAGCGATTTGCCACTTATGAGGCATTGATTAAAACCTATCCAGAGCTGCTTTTTTTGATTCATTCTCTCTCGCATCTAAAGCACAGGGGGGTTTTTATTTTGCGCAATCAAACCTTGCAAAAATCTTCTTTAGAAGTAAAGTTGAGGGAGCGACTTTATGAAGAGGGTTTGATTGAGTGCATTATTGAACTGCCTAAAAATATTTTTCCGCATCAAAATTATGATTTCTCTATTATTGTTCTTTCACCTAATAATCAAGCTATTTTGCATATCAATGCTAATTCCCCGCACTTTTACCAAAAAGACGGAAAATATAATCGCTTGATTAATCTTAGCTCATTGTTTGATATTTTTCATCATAAACGCATCACACCTTATTCTAGCCTCACGCCTCTTGATCAGATTGATATTCATGATTTGCGTGTGCAACGTTATGTCCAAGAGCCTTGCCCCCAAATAGAAGATTCTACTTCGTTGCGAGATTTGGGTGTTACGATTTTTCGTGGGCAGCGCGTTTATGGAAGTGCAAAAGATACAAAGATTACTTATTTTGATTTGGGTATTGCGGATTTTGCGGATTATGGATTTTCTGAAGAATTTTCTACTAAGCGATTTAAAGGCGAGGCGAGTAAGATTCAGAAATACACGCTTAAGCCCTATGATATTGCATTATCAATTCGTGGCACAACACCGAAATTTACTATCCTCGCACCAAGCATTCAAAAATACAAAGTGATTGCTAATGCTGGTATCGTCATTTTGCGTGCTCCAAACCCATCTGTGGCATTGGGAATCTATTGCTATTTATTTTCGCAAAGAGGGCAAAAAGCTCTTTCTCAAATTTATGAACTGAATCTCAATAGTATTAACCCGCTTGATTTGGAGCAGCTACTTGTTCCTAATCATTTTGAGCAAAACGCTCAACAAACTTTTGAACAGATTCAGCAATATGCCAATGAGCTTAAAAATATTGAGGCGAAATTGCAAAAGTTGCGTTTAGAATCTTCGGCAAAAGTCCCATAAAGGCGTCATTTATGAAGGTGATTGAATCTCAAATTATTGATGTGCAATGTGGTAAAAATGTCAGTGTAGTAATGCCAAGTAATTTATATGGTTGCACATTGGGCGATAATGTCTTTGTAGGACCTTTTTGTGAAATACAACGCGATGTGTGTATCGGTGCGCACACCCGCATACAATCACATAGTTTTATTTGCTCACTTGTAAGTATTGGAGAAAATTGTTTTATCGGACATGGGGTGATGTTTATTAATGATACATTTTCTGATGGCAAACCTGCAGCACATTCGGATTCTTGGAAGCCAACTTCTATTGGGAATCGCGTGAGCATCGGTTCTAATGCGACTATTTTACCTGTGAGTATTTGTGATGATGTCGTGATTGGCGCAGGAGCGGTAGTGTGTCATTCGATCACACAAAGCGGATTCTATGCGGGTAATCCTGCAAAATTATTGCGACCTCTCATTCAAAGTAGCTTGTAGTGTATCCTCAACATATTGCAATCATTATGGACGGCAATGGGCGGTGGGCGAAAATACGCAATCAGAATCGCACAGAGGGGCATAAAGAAGGTGCAAAAGTTGTGCGTGGTATAACAGAATGGTGTCTTAAGCAAAAGATTCCGTATTTAACTCTTTATGCTTTTTCTACAGAAAATTGGAAACGTTCTCAAATGGAAGTTGATTTTTTAATGAAACTTTTGAAAAAGTATTTACAAAGTGAAAAAAGAATCTACCTTGAAAACAATATTCGTTTTCGTGCTATTGGGGATTTGGGTGCATTTGATAAAGATCTCCAAGATGCGATTTTGCAGTTAGAACAACTCACGCAAAATCATTCTGCACTCACGCAGATTCTCGCGCTTAATTATGGCTCTCAAGATGAACTATCAAGGACATTTTTGAGAATCCTAAATGCTATGCCAGATTCTGCATTATCATCATTAAAAACTTATTCTCCACAAGAGATGAAAAAAATGATTGAAAGTCATCTTGACACCCATTCAATCCCTGATGTGGATATGCTTATTCGCACAGGCGGAGAAAAACGCATTTCAAATTTTATGCTATGGCAGGCAAGTTATGCGGAATTATTTTTTACCTCTACATTGTGGCCTGATTTTACAATTCAAGAAATTGATGAGATGTTACAAGATTTTTTATCAAGACAAAGAAAATTTGGCGGCGTTTAAAGTTTAACAAGTAAAAAAGTGCTATAAATTTCTTTTTTAATCTACCTACAAAGGCAAAGCAATGGATTCAGAAACACCAGAATTAGACACTCTCAAAAAACTTTACCCTAAGGCATTGCCTTATCATGCCGGTGGTAAAGTAGCTGTTTTCCCTCGCAAACGTTTGCGTTCGATTAAAGATCTTGGTTTGGCATATACTCCGGGTGTGGCTGTGCCTTGTAAGGAGATTGAGGCTCACCCATTGAGTGCGTATGATTATACTTCAAAAAGTAATCTTGTCGCTGTGATTAGTAATGGGACAGCTGTGTTGGGGCTTGGAGATATTGGGGCAATGGCAAGCAAACCTGTTATGGAGGGGAAAGCAATATTGTTTAAAACTTTTGCAGATGTAGATGCTTTTGATATTGAGATTAATGAAAAAGATGTCGATAAATTTGTGCAGATTGTCAAAGCCATTTCACCAACATTTGGCGGTATCAATTTGGAGGATATTAAATCCCCTGAATGTTTTGAAATAGAAAGAAGATTGATTGAAGAGTTAGATATTCCTGTAATGCACGATGACCAACACGGCACAGCGATTATTTCCACAGCTGCTATTATCAATGCTTTGTATTTGGTTAATAAAAAAGTTAGTGATGTAAAGGTTGTCGTATTTGGTGCAGGTGCAGCGGCAGTCGCTTGTGCGAAGATGTATAAGGCTTTGGGTGTCAGAAAGGTGGTAATGTTTGATTCTAAGGGGGCAATTACTGCTGATAGAAAAGATTTAAATGCGCTCAAAAAAGAATTTATTTGTGAGGGACATTATCCTACCTATAAAGATGCGCTAAAAGGTGCTGATGTCATATTGGGGCTTTCAAAAGGCAATTTGCTCACACCAGAAGACATTATGGGTATGAATAGTGATCCTTTGATTTTTGCCTTGAGCAATCCTACACCAGAAATTATGCCTGATATTGTCAAAAAGGCTCGTCCTGATGCGATTATTGCTACAGGTCGAAGTGATTTTCCTAATCAAATTAATAATGTGCTAGGTTTCCCTTATATTTTTAAGGGTGCGCTTAAGGTAAGGGCAAGTAAGATTAATGAAGAAATGAAATTTGCCGCAGCACATGCTATTGCTAAACTTGCTAGAGAGCCTATTACTAGCAAGCTTGAGGCATTACTCAAACAAAAAATGAGCTTTGGTAAAGATTATATTCTGCCTTCTGCTTTTGATGAAAGACTTGATGCAGTTGTATCACAAGCAGTCGCTGATGCAGCAGTAAAAAGCGGTGTGGCTAGAATCTAAAATATTATAAAATTGACAGCAAAGAATCTTTAAATCTGCGCCTTGTAGAGATTCTTTTGTTGTAGAGATGTTTTTATTTTTATCGTTTTTAAGATTTTTGAGTTTCTGCGTAGGTTTTTGCCCCGGCTTCTTTTAAAAGTGTTTTGTTTTTGTGTCCGTAAGCTTTATCAAGGGCTGTATAGGCTTTACCATCTTCTGTTGCGCTTAGATTGACATCTGCTCCAAGTTTGATAAGCATTTCTGTAGCTGTTCCTACAGGGCGATAATCCGAACTGGCTGCAAAGATGAGAGGTGTTTGGTTATTTTCTTTTGTTCTGATATTTATATCTGCGCCAAATTTAATGGCAATCTCCAGCTTTCTGACAGCTTGTTTTTTAGCCCAAAAATGTAGCATTGTCCAACCACTTTTGTCGTAGGTGTCAAATTTTGCTCCTTTTTGGATAAAAAGCTTAATGATTTCTTCATTCTCGCCACCACTATCAATATAATCTGTCAAGACATTCATTCCAGAATCGTTCGTGTAATCTGCCTTTAATCCATATTCAAAAAAATAATCCAACATTGTTAGATTTTTTGTCCTTTTTGCGATTTGTGCAGCCATAACTAATATAGTAACAGGATTAAACAAAGATATTTGTTTTCCATCTGCATTGGTGATAAGAGCCTCATAAAAAGCCTTTTCTACAGGATAATCTTTGAGAAAATATTTAATCTCTGTAAGTTTATTGTGGCGAATAAGATTGTTCAGATATTGATTGAGCTCCCTTCTTTCCTTGTAGCTCAAATTTTTGATATTTTCTGATATACCCATTATATATGTCCGTATTTTTAAAGATATTGTATTTATTCTATCATTTTTTTGATGCGGCAGGATAGGATTTGATTCTGATTTGGGGATTTTTTGTTGATAATTTTTAACAAAAGTATCTTTTTAAGGGCGATTTTTATTTTTTATGCAAGAAAAATGGCTTTAATATTGACATTTGTAGGCAAAGAGTCTTGAAAGTTAAGTGAATATAAAGTATCATCTTTGGTTAAAGTAATGTTGAAAAAAGTATTTTTATTGTCAAAAGAGTATTTAAGAATATTTAATCTATGTTGAAACATTGAAAATGTGTAAAAATTTGAATAAAAAAGGAGCGAATAATGAATAAACGGCTGGTTCTTGTCATTATAGGTGTTGTGATACTTGTCCTTATAGGACTTATTACTTTTAGCTCAATTATTTTTGAAACAAAAGAACCTGAAATAGAACTTACCAATGAGACGCTTCCCACACATTGGAATTTTCAAGATGATTTGGAAATCACCTTTAAAGATGAAAGCGGGATACGCGATTATCGGGTGCGTATGATGTTTAACGGGGAGGTATTGACTGATGAAAAAGAAGTGGTTTTAAATAAACCTAAGAGTATTAAAATCAAGCTTCCTAAAACTTCTACAACACTTAAAAATGGCACAGAAATCCAATATTATATTGAAGTTACAGATTGGAGTAACGCACATTTTTTCAGCGGTAATACTGCTAAAATCAAGCTTAATCTCATAGTCGATACCCAGCCACCACATATCATACCCATCGCACATTCTTACAGAATCACGCGCGGAGGAAGTGCAATGGTGGCGTTCCAAATAAAAGATATTGCGCTTAAAGATGTGTTTATCAGTAATGGCGTAGATCAATTTAAAATGTTTAAATATCTTGGAGATGATATTTATGTGAGCATTGTTGCTTGGCCCTTAAAGAACAAATTTTTTAATGCTCAAATTACAGCCGTTGATCAAGCAGGCAATACTCGGACACAAGATGTGCCTTTAGCACGCAATATGAATGTTACCTATTATCGCTCTAACATTCGTCTTCAAGAGAGTTTTCTCAATGGTAAGCTTAATGAGCTAATTGAACAAATTGATAAAAAACATGCCAGAACATTTGATGATGATATTGAACGTTTCGTCTTTTTTAATGAAACGATTCGCCAAGAAGATGAAAACAGAATCTTACGCGCTTGTAGCGATTTAAAATCAGATAAAAGCTTTATCGATGAGGATTTTCACGCTTTTGTCCCTTTGAAGGGTTCAAAGCTTGTAGGCAGTTTTGGGGATTACCGCACTTACTTTTTAGATGGGGCTAAAGTGAGTGAAGCTGTTCATTTAGGTATTGATGTCGCAAGTGTCAAAAATGCACCCATTATCGCAAGTAATCGTGGCATTGTGCTTTTGAATAGTCATTTGGGACTTTATGGTAATACGGCATTAATCTATCACGGCTTGGGTGTCTCATCTATCTATTCGCATATGTCTGAAAGCAATATTGAGGTTGGCGATGAGATTCGCGTTGGCGATGAGATTGGTAAAACAGGAACGACGGGTTGGGCATTTGGCGATCATTTACATTTTGGAATCTTGATTCAAGGGCATTTTGTTCTCCTTGCAGAATGGCTTGATTCTCAATGGATCAAACACAATATTCTTGATGTGCTGACCAAAACACAACAATATTATGCCTCTCAACCTTAAACGATCTTGTAGGGGTTTATAATGCTTAAAACACGGCAAAAGACGATCAAATTTTTTGAGTTTGAAGCAGGCGAAGATGAGCAAACTTATATTGATTTTATCAGCAAAAATTTTCCTCTTCTTAAATATCATACGCTTGCTTTTAAAGGAGAGATTAGCACAAAATTAGAATCATTTTTGCAATCTTTAAATCTACCCTTTATGTATGTGGGTGAAGCACTCCCAGAATCTCGCACACCAAAGTCTACAACGACTTTAAAAACAGACCCATCGGATGATAAATCTTCTCTTTCTGCCGTATCTAAGACTTTATTTATTGAAAAAATTATTCGTAGTGGGGAAGAGATTATCCATAATGGTGATATTATTATTGATACAAAAGTTAATAATGGCGCAAGAATCTTTAGTAAAGGCAATCTCATACTTTTAGATGAGTGTTATGGGAATGTTGAATGTGAAGGGGAATATCTTTTGTGTCATAAGATTTTTGCACCCGCGATTTTGTTTCAAGGTGTGTTGATTGGTGAATCATTTTTACAAACAATTAACCAAAGCAATGCACAATTAAAAATAATTCGCAAAATAGACGATGATGTCATTATAAAGGACTTAAAATGAAACAAAAAACTATTAAGAATAAAGTTGAGCTTGTAGGCATTGGTCTTCATAAGGGTGTGCCTGTCAAAATGGTGCTTGAACCATTAGCAGTTGATAGCGGGATTGTTTTTTTTCGTTCTGATTTGGGCGTGAGCATTGAGCTTAAAATGGAAAATGTAATTGATACGACAATGGCAACGGTATTAGGAAAAGGCGAAGCGAAAGTTTCTACCGTTGAGCATTTGCTTTCAGCGATACATGCTTATGGTATCGATAATATCAGAATCTCACTCAATAACGAAGAAGTGCCGATTATGGACGGAAGTGCTATTGGGTATTGTATGCTTTTAGAGGAAGCAGGTATTGTTTCTCAAAATGCGCCTAAAAAAGTTATTGCTATCAAAAAACCTATTGAAATCAAAGACGGAGAAAAATTTGTGCGTGTTGAACCGAGTGATCAAACAATTTTTGATTTTAGTATTGATTTTACGCACCCTGCTATCCGCCAACAACAATACAAATTTGTTTTTAGCACCAAAGCTTATAAGGAAGAAATTGCGCGTGCAAGAACTTTTGGATTCTTGCACGAAGTAAATTATTTGCGCTCTAAAGGATTGGCAAAGGGCGGAGATATGAGTAATTGTATTGTGCTTGATGAAAGCCGTATTCTCAATAAAGAAGGTTTGCGTTACAAAGAAGAATTCGTCCGCCACAAAATTCTTGATGCTATTGGCGATATGGCAGTGTTAAATATGCCTTTACTTGGCACTTATGTTTCATTTGCAGGAAGCCATAAGCTTAATCATTTACTTACCAAACAGCTTTTGAGCGATGAGAAGTCTTATGAAATTGTCAATCTTATTGATCAAGAAGAAGAATCTGTATCAGACTTTGCCTATGCAAATGAGATTCAATCCTGATTGATGCAAGATTTAGATATTATTTTAATCAGCATAGGGACGCCCGTATTGTGTGGGTTGTATCAATCCAAAAATGGGGATTTGAATCTTTTTGATACGATAACTTCCGCGGAAAAAACCCTCCAAGCCCTGCCAACTATTTTTGAGCGGATTTTGCCCGGAGAGCATCAAGATTGTCAATATCAGCATTTGAAACTTAGACGTATTTTTTACGCTAATGGACCCGGGAGCTTTACTTCACTTAAGCTCACGCACATTTTTTTGCACACTCTAAAAATACTTTATGACATTGAGCTTTATGCGACTTCAAGTTTTTATTTTACTACTTATCCTTATTTAAAAGCTTTTGGGAATCAATACTTTACACAATCCCATGATAATATTTCACTTGTTAGTGTGGATTCTGTCCCATCAGAAGCACTTCAAACAGCATTTCATTTGCCTCAAACATTTAACCCTAAAGATTTTACACAACTGACACAACCTCTTTATATTTTACCTCCCATTTAGGTATAATAACTTTTCTATAAAATTCGTGTTTGGAGTAAATCGTGATTGTTTCTGTTCCTGCCACAAGTGCTAATCTTGGACCGGGTTTTGATACCTTAGGTTTGGCACTTGATCTTAAAAATACTTTTCATATCACACCCTCAAAGCTGATGAGCATTCATATTGTGGGTGAGGGTGAAAATCGCCCCAAACTGCTTGTAGATAATGTATTTGTCAAAATTTTTAATGAAATCTTGGAGCAAAATCAATACGAAGCGCGTCCTTTTAAGTTTTTGTTTCACAATCAGATTCCTATTTCTCGCGGGCTTGGTTCAAGTTCGGCTGTGATTATCGGGGCGATTTTTAGCGCGTATCATATAATGCAAAAGCCTATTGATAAGCATGAGATTCTGAATCTTGCTCTTAAATATGAAAACCACCCAGATAATATCACACCTGCACTTTTTGGCGGATTTAATGTTGCAATGTTAGAATCTCAAGAGGTTGTGAGCCTACAAAAACCTATTCCTTCGGAGATTAAAGCCGTTGTTGTTGTGCCTTATACAACAATGTCTACGAGATTCTCTCGGCGCACTTTGCCTAAAAAATATACTGCCAAAGACGCTGTATTTAACCTCTCTCATGCTTGTGTGCTGACTTCAGCATTTATGAGTGGGAATTGGGAGCTTTTAAGATTGGCAAGCAAGGACAGATTTCACCAAGATGTGCGAATGAAAAATTTCCCTGTCCTTTTTAAGGTGCAAAAAACTGCCCTTGAGTGCGGAGCATTGATGAGCACACTTTCTGGGAGTGGTTCATCATTTTTAAATATTTGTTATCAAGAAGATAGTGTTTTGCTTAAAGAAAAACTAGAAAAAAAATTTCCTAAATTCAGAATCTTTGAATTAGCTTTTGATAATCTCGGTGCAACTCTCATAGAATCGTGAAAATCTTTGGTATAATGATATGAAGCAAAGCAAACAAATACGAATGTGTATCAAATGTCGCAAAAGATTCAAACAAAAGGAGCTACTTCGGCTACAATGTAAGAATGATTCCCTATGCAGTTTTAGCGGGAAAGGTAGAAGCTTTTATGTGTGTGAAGAATGTATCCATCATTCTAAGACACTTTCTGTTATTATCAAAATCAACAAACTCAAAGCCAGCGAAAATCATGCGGTGATTCTAAAGGAGATATATAATCTATGGGAAAAGTGAGACTATCCGAGATAGCTACAGAAACGGCTAAAAATGCTAAATTGGTTTATGAAAAAGCACTTGAAATGGGCTTAAGCGTGAAAACCCCTTCAAGTTCTGTTAGCCAAGAAGATGCAGCTGCATTATTTGAATTTCTTATGAGTGGTGTGAATCCTCGTGCGAACGAAACCAAAGAGACTTCTAAAAAAACAAAAAGCACCAAAACCAAAACTTCAGCTGAAAGCAAGAGTAGCACAAAAGAAGTAGCCAAAACTACAACTAGAAAGACTACCAAAACTAAAAGCAAACAGACAGAATCTACTGATTTGGCATCTATAGAACAACCCGAAGAGGTAGTAAAAGTAGAATCTCCTGAAGAATCTCCCTCTCAAGCTGCTCCTGCACCTGTATTGGAGACAAAGCCAAAAGCAGGTCTTCGTATTGTTCGCAAAAATAATACAAGTAATGTAGCACAAGCACAAACTCCAGCTGAAAGTGCTAAAAAAGATGAGCATAAAAAGAATGCTCCTAGTTATAAAGAATTGCTTGCAAATACAGCTCAAGAAGAGAGCAAAAAGAACAAAAAAGAAAAGTCAAAACCTAAGACGATCCAAAAGCATACGGATCAAAAGATGAATATCTTAGATAATCGTGATATTTCATTCCATTCGGATTATGATGAAGAACAAGATGAAATCGTGCTTTTTGACCTCAATGAGCAAGAAGTGCGAGATGAGGAAGAAGAGAATCAAATCCGACAAACCATTACCGAGCGTGTGCATATTCACAGAAAAAATCCTTGGATGAATGAGGGCAGCATACGAAGAGGCGGAAAAAGAAAAAAGACTGCTAAAGTTTCAAAGAATCTTGACAAAACAAGAGGTCCTATTGCTATCCCTGAAGAGATTCGTGTCTATGAATTTGCAGAAGCGGTGAAAATTGAGCTTAAAGATGTGATTAAAGTGCTTTTTAACTTAGGGGTGATGGCGACTAAAAACGATTTCTTAGATCGTGATGCGATTGAGATTCTCGCAGATGAGTTTGAGCTTGAAATATCGATTCATAATACTCAAGAGAGTGTCCTTATTGAATCTGAAGTTTCTTCCGATGCGCCTTTGGCAGAGCGTCCTCCTGTAGTAACAATTATGGGACATGTTGATCATGGGAAAACTTCTTTGCTTGATTTTATTCGTCAATCTCGTATCGCAAGCGGTGAAGCTGGAGGTATCACGCAACATATTGGCGCGTATATGGTAGAGAAGAATGGCAAAATGATCAGTTTTATTGACACACCCGGGCATGAAGCATTTACACAAATGCGAAGTCGTGGAGCGCAAGTTACAGATATTGCGATTATTGTTATAGCTGCTGATGATGGTGTCAAGCAGCAAACAATCGAAGCACTTAACCACGCTAAGGCTGCTGATGTTCAAATTATTATCGCTATGAATAAAATGGATAAAGAAAATGCCAACCCTGATAAATTGAAAGCAGAATGTGCGGAGCTTGGATTCACACCTAATGAATGGGGTGGAGAGTATGAGTTTATTCCTATTTCGGCTAAAACCGGTGAGGGTGTAGAAACATTACTAGAGACGATTTTGATACAAGCCGAAGTGCTTGAGCTTAAAGCCAATAATCAATGTCGTGCCAAAGCAATTGTTTTGGAGGCAAGTCTTGAAAAGGGACGAGGACCTGTGGCAACGATTATTATGCAAAATGGTATGTTAAAGGTGGGTGATTCCGTTGTGGCTGATACCGCCTTTGGGAGAGTAAGGGCATTGCTTGATGATAGAGGAAGAATGATTGATAAACTTCTTCCTTCGGGCGTAGCAGTCGTTACAGGACTTTCTGAAGTGCCTAGTGCAGGTGCGGTGTTGCAAAGTGTTGAAAATGATGCCATAGCACGAGAATATGCACAAAAACGCGCTTTGTATTTGCGACAAAAAGAACTTAGTAAATCTACTAAGGTTACTTTTGATGAATTGGGAGAGATGGTTGCAAAAGGGCAACTTAAAACACTTCCTTTGATTGTGAAAGCCGATACACAAGGCAGTCTTGAGGCTATCAAGGCGAGTTTGGAGAAACTCAACAATGATGAGGTGCGAATCAATGTCATTGCATCAGGCGTAGGAGGCATTAGCGAAAGTGATATTGCCTTGTGCGCGACAAGTGCAAATAGCCTTATTTTAGGTTTTAATGTTCGTCCTACCGGTAGTGTGAAAGCTAAGGCTAAAGAGCTGTGCGTGCAAATCAAGACTTATTCTATTATCTACACTCTGATTGATGATATTAAATCGTTGCTTGGAGGCTTGATGTCGCCTATTTTTGAAGAAGAAAACACAGGACAAGCCGAAGTAAGAGAGACATTTAATATCCCTAAAGTAGGCACTGTCGCTGGTTGTATGGTCGTTGATGGCAGTATCCAACGCGGTATTAAGGTGCGATTAATCCGTGATGGTGTGGTGATTCATAATGGTCTTATTGCTTCACTTAAACGTTTTAAAGATGATGCAAAAGAGGTTTCTAAGGGTTATGAATGTGGTATTATGCTTGAAAATTATAATGATGTAAAAGTAGGTGATGTTTTTGAAACCTACAAGGAAATTACAAAAACAAAGACATTGTAATCCCTCTATCGCATAAAATGATAGAGGTTAATGACTTTAAAATTTTATAATGTTTTGCGTGCTTTTTGAGAGATTCTCTTAAGAAGCAGATAAAATCCTATGCCTAGTGCCAAAAAAACAAGAGGGATAAGGTATGAATGCGCATCAACACTTTCGAGAATCTTTACCACCATACCGCTTGCATAATATCCTAAAAGCCCTACGACAATCGCCCAAATCACACAGGCAATAGCATTGACGAACGAAAATTTCTTTAAATTAAAATTCATCATTCCTATGCTCAAAGGCACAATCGTTTTGATACCATAAAGGTATTTACAAAAAATAATCAGCCATGATCCGTATTTTCTTGTCCAAATTTGAGCTAATGCGAGTTTGCGTTTATGTTTGCTCAAAAAAGAAGTAATTTCCTTTTTTTGGTATCGAGCGAGAAAGGCAAGCATCGTGCTTCCTACAAAATTGCCTACACCCGAAACAACAATAACGATATAAAGATCCATTTTGTCTAATGTGCTCATTATGGCTGCGGTGATTAAGCCTACATAGCCGCCTCCTAATGAATAAAAGAAGAGTAAGATATATCCCCATTTTTCTAATGAGCTAATTGTAGCTTCCATTGTGTTCCTTTAGAATCTAAAAAATTAAAATAATAAAGGGTGCATTCTAGCATAATGATAATAAATATTAAAAACTTTATTTGACAGCATGTAAAGATTTATCATAAAGATGATAAATGCGATCACACAAAAGAGCAATATCTTGGTCGTGTGTAGCGAGAATCAAAGCACCATTTTGTGCCTTGATATATGAAAACATCACTTCCATTACCTTGAGTGCAGTTTGTTTGTCAAGATTCCCTGTGGGTTCATCGGCAAAAATAATCTTAGGTTTTTTGGTTAAAACACGCGCGATTGAAAGCCTTTGTTGCTGCCCTCCACTAAGCTCACCGATATTTTGATGCACGACATCTTTAATACCAAAAGATTCTAAAATATCTGTATCAATGGGCTGTTTGGAGAGAATAGACGCGACTTGCAGATTCTCAATACCGCTGAAACCGCGAAATAAATAATGGGCTTGAAAAACAATCCCTATATGCAAACGGCGTAGCAATAGCAGGTCTTTTGCAGGGAGTTGATAAATATTTTCAATATCTAATAGCGAAACGATGCCCTTTTTGGGTGGAAGAAGTGTCGAGAGATTATTAAGTATGGTGGATTTACCGCTACCACTTACCCCTAAAATCGCAATGCTCTCTCCTGCCTTAACACTAAGATTCAAATCAGTATAAAGGAGGTTTTCAAACTGATGCGATAGCTCGGTTGCTTGTAATAGCGTTTCCATAAATATCCTTATTGAAAGACTTTGCCACATTATAGCGTAAAATATTGATTTAAGGCTACACAAGCCTTTTGGGCTTTGCTTGGTTGAGGGGATATTTTCTTTTGATTAAAGTTAGCGTTATAGAATCTAATCCATTAGCTTTGTGTCAGGGCTAAAATTCAAGATGAAGGAAGATGATGAAAAAACTAATCACACTCGCATTTTTTGGTGCAATTTGTGGAATGCCTTTAATGGCTCAAGATTACAAAGTCGATGCAAGCCATTCTTCTGTCGGTTTTGGTGTGAAGCATATGTCAGTGAGCAATGTAAAAGGAAGTTTTGATAAATTTAGCGGAAAAGTTGATGTAGAAGGCAAAAAGATCAACGCACTAGAGGGCGAAGTCGAAATCACTTCAATCAATACTAATTCTAACGCGCGTGATAAGCATCTTATCGCACCAGATTTTTTTGATTCTAAAAAATTCCCCAAAGCGACTTTGAAACTTGTCAAACATAGCGGTAAAAAACTTCAAGCAGATGTTACAATGCGCGGAGTTACTAAGCGAGTAGATTTTAATGTTGAGCTTAATGGTCCTGTCAAACACCCTAAAACAGGTAAAAATATCATTGCTTTGACTTTAGAGGGCAAGCTTAATCGCAAAGATTTTGGTATCGGTGCAGATACAGGTGATATGATGATAAGTGATAATGTCGATATAAAAATCGAAATTGAGGCAAGCGAAGCATAAGGCTTGCGCTTACAAGGATTCTAAAAAGATTTCATTTGCGTGAAGCTTTTTAGAATCAGACTTTTTGTAATGCGTATTGTTTTTACAACTCCCCACATAATCTCTCAAACTCTTGATAATATTTCCAAGATTCTATCAATTCGGGTCTTTCTCGCTTTAGGATTTGATACTCTTGATCAAAGATTGCTTTAAAATCTCTTGCGACTTGTGGATTGAGCTTGAAATATTCTAACACATCTTTTTCACTAAGATTATTTGCGCGTCTTGTGGCGACAATATCAAGAATCGTATCCAAAGTTTCCTTGACTTCAGATTGCACAAATGAGAGATTTGCAGAGAGTTTATCAAGGTCTTGATTTTTGATATAAACTCTTAATTTTTCCAAATCCACATTGTTTTGATAAGAAGAAGGCACGAGATTTTCAGTCATATCTGTGTGTTTTTGACTATGATTGTATTTATCTATCACAAGCGTGATAATATCGCCCCCGCAGTCAAGATTCAGAAATAAAGGCAAGAGAAAATAAACATCTCCGTATTCTCTTTGTGCGTAATCTTCTCTTTCCTCTTCTTTGGGTGGTTCAAATCCAAGCTTATCGCTTAAGTCTTTCATTGTCTCAAAGGCACGACTTGCAGAGATTTCACCCATATCGACAAAATATTTTTGTGTGCAATTAGGGAAAGAGGCAATAATCTCATTGAGACAAAAGACAGAGTGTATTTTGTCCTTTTTTCTATTGGAGGCAATAAATTTTAGATAATTTAAGCAGGGTTTGGGGGAATAATTGTATTGTTGAGAAGGTAAATCAAAAGAGATGAAGTATCTTAATGCGGCATAAAGCGTTTTCTGCCCCCCCCCCCATTACTTGATAGCCATCTGTTCGATGATGGACGAAATTCACCATAGATTTGCATATTGAGATAGGGTCTCGGACGAGGATAAGCGCAGGTATTTTGGCGGGTTGGAGAAGTGAAGTGTATTTTTCGTAGCCCTCGAAATTCCATTCACTTAGCATGCAAATCGGATAGGTCGGATAGGAGGATAGTAATCGGAGTTCATTTGTATATCTTTTTGCACCATTTTCCAAAAAATGCACATTAAAGGAAATATTGGATTTTTTTAAGAATCTTATCATAGCATTGTGCCCCGCTCTGTGGGTGGTCAAAAAGAGAAAGCGGAAGTCTTGAGGGATTGGAATCTTGCGCCAAAAGGCAAAAGAAAAGGCGAGATTTCCTAATGATGATTTTGCAAGTCTGTATTTCAAACAAGCCAAGATGCCTTTTGATTTGAGCAAAGTTAAGGTTTTTGATGCCATTTGTGTCCTTTAGGGTTAATTGTGTGAGTGGGCTTAGAGGCTTAGATTCTTTTCATCTCATATTGGATTCCCTGCCCCTCAAGCGCACAGAGAATCTTATCAAAATTTGCTTCATTTTCTGCTTCAAAATACACAGCAATCCCGCAATCACTTGAAAATTCGCGTGGAGTAGGGACGAGCTTGACAAAGATTCTAAGATTTTTTAGAATCTCCTCACTTTCAAATGCGCTAGAAGTCGTAAATACAAGAATATAGCCCTTAATCATTAGAATCTCTTTTTGCGATTTCTTGGAATGCTGTAATCACAGATTCTATCTCTGTGTTTGTGTTAAAAGCTCCCGGACTTAGGCGAATCGTCCCTCCACGCTCAAAACTCCCCAAACTTTTATGACTAGAAGGAGAGCAATGCAGCCCCACACGCACGCAGATACCAAACTCTCTATCTAGAATCTCGCCTATGCGTGAGAGTGTGTAATGGGGTAAATCTACTGATAATGTCCCGCCACTTCGCCCTTGTGTTTGGTAAATCTTAAGTTTTGGGATTCTGCTAAGTCCGCTGATGAGTTGTTCTCTCAAAAGCAATTCGTGTTGGTGAATCTTAGCGACACCTTTTGCTTTAATCCACTCTAACCCCGCTTTTAGCCCTGTGATTCCGTGCATATTGGGCGTGCCACTCTCAAACCTATCGGGTAGGAAGCTCGGCTGAATCTCCGTTTCACTTAGGCTTCCTGTGCCTCCGAAAATAAGCGGAGAAATACATTCTGTATCAAAAGAATCCGCTATGACAAGTGCGCCTACTCCCATAGGTGAGAGTAAGCCTTTGTGCGCACTAAGGGCTAGAAAATCTACTTGTTGCATCACATCATTCATCTCTACACAGCCGACACTCTGTGCTCCATCAAGCAAGAAAGCGACATTGTGAGCTTTGGCAAGTGCGCTCAAATCCTCTAGCGGAATCATTGCACCGCTGACATTATTAATATGCGCACATGCTAGGAGTTTTGCGCCTTTAAGCATTGCTTTTGCTTTTTTCAAATCAAGCGTGTGTGTGGAGTTACACGGAATCTCCCGCACTTCTAACTTAAGGCGGTTTTTTAGCGCATTAAGCGGGCGTTTAATTGCATTGTGTTCCATTTGGGTAACCACGACAATATCATTTTCTTTGAGGAATCCTTGCAAAAGCGTATTGATTGCCATTGTAGCATTGAGTGTAAAAAGGACGCGCTTACAATCTCTCAAGCCGACCAAATCAGCCAAAAGTCTCCGCGTTTGATAAAGGATTCTGCCAGATTCTATGGAGAGAGAATGTCCGCTTCGTCCCGCACTCGCACCGATATTTTCCAAAAACTCAATAACGGCTTCTTTGACGCCCGGAGCTTTGGGAAAAGTGGTCGCAGCATTGTCTAGGTAAATGTATGTTTTCTGCATTTTGAATTTCTTTTGTTATGTTTGAAATTATATTCTAAAGATTCTCATAATGGAAACTTAAGTGGGAGATTCTCAACAATCCAAAGCAGTAAGTTATAATAGCTTGGGTTTATTGTCTAAGCAATCCAAACAAAAGAATCTAGCAATAACGCGGTAGAAAAACTACCGCGAGATTCTCATTTAGGATTTTTTCAAGATAAATTCTAAATCCTCGCCATTTTGTGCTTCACTTGTGATAGTGTATCCACTATTTGTAGCAAGGCGCACGATATTATCGCTACTCGCACCACAACTGCAAAGCACTCTAATTTCACTCTCTCCTTTATCTAGCAAAGGTTTGAGATTTAGCACGGGTTCAGGGCAACTAAGCCCTCGCACATCAAGTTCTACCATTTCAACTCCTTTTTTCTCTTGCAAAAATTGCCACAAGTAAGCAGAAAATAAAGCCTATGATGACTGCCATAGGTGCGTTTGCTCCAATCCCTGCTGGTGAGCTAGCAAGGGAAAAATTATGCGCAAATGCTGCACCCACAAGAAGCCCAAGCACAAACACCGCTGCATCGCCATCTCCTTCGCCGCTAAGGATAATCTGTCTTCCCGGACAACCCCCTGCCAAAGTAAATGCGATTCCAGCTAAAGCCATACCTAAGAAATTCCAAAGTGTGTCGTTGTGCGCAATAGGTTGATTCTCAAATCCCGGATGAAAGAATCCTAATGCAAGATTGGTGATGAATGCAACAACGACTAATGCAACCACGCCTTGTAAAATGTGCGTATCGCGCATAAGGATTGTATCACGCACGGCGGCAATCATACAAAATCGGCTTTTTTGAAAGATAATCCCCAAAAATAGCCCTGCGACAAGTGAAATAATGAGCGGAGCGTGCATGGAGCCGGGTCCTTTTTCAGAGAATTTAATCGGCGTTTCCTCTCCTGTAAGCCCCCAAAAGAGAAGCCCGAGCAATCCTAATGCAAAGAGTGGGAAGACAAGCCCTATAATCTTACTTGCAGGGCGGTTGCGTCCGAGTGAGAATCCGCGCTTAAGGAAGAATATACCAATAAGGATTCCAAAGACTAGCCCAAAAACCCCTGCAATTGCAGTCCAATCCCCAGCACTTAGTCTTAGCCACATTCTCCAAGGGCAGCCTAAAAATACTAATGCACCAATCATCGCAAACACACCAAGCCAAAAGCGCACAATCGGCGCACTTCCTGCGCGTGGGCGAAATTCTCTAAAAAGCAATGATGCAACTAATGCACCGATGATTAATCCAATAATTTCAGGACGAATGTATTGCACAATCCCTGCTTGATGAAGATTGAGCGCGCCTGCAATGTCGCGTGTGAAGCACGCCGCACATACTCCCATATTGCCGGGATTACCAAAATAAACAAGAACAGGAGCAATGACACCAAAAATAGCTCCTGCTAGAATGGGTAAAATAGCGATTTTCATTGAAAATCCTTTGTAGAAATTGTAATGACTAAGCCTTAGTCCTAGGATTTTAGAGATTCTCGCCTAAGAGGCGAGAATGGAGAGTTTAGGAATTAATGCACTTCGCTCCAAATGCGACGTTTCCATAGATAAGCAAGCACACTCATTACAGCAAAGAAGATCATTAAATACACACCCAATTTTTCACGCTCTGCTTTTTTAGAATCACCGATTGATTCAATATAAGCAACAACTTTTTCTTGAGATTCTTGAGTAAGTCCTACTCGAGGCATAGAAAGCCCTACGGGTAAAACACCTAATTCCTTAGCAAGATTGCTGTAATCTTGGTCATCTTGCCATGGACTTTTTGCTGTGTTAGCAGGAAGAGAACCTTCTTTTTTAATGATCGCATCTTTTATATCTTTGTAAGAAACTTTTTGAGGATCATTAATGAAGTATTCTAAATAATGCTCACCTTTACTGCGAATCATTGTCGAAAGGTCAGGAGCTGCTGAACCAAGATAAACGGCAATATGATCAGGTGCAGATTGAGAAGAGACTTTATCGTATTTCATACTATGGCATCGAGAGCAGGCATTAAGGAAAATGACCTTATTAGTCATATCTTCCTCAATTTGAGCAAGTTCTTTTTGTTTTTGTGCTTCTGAAAGAGTTGTTTTCTCAAGAGCTTCTTTTTTGCTGATAAATTCGCTAGATTCTAAAACTTGTTGTTTTAATGCTTTAGAGCCTATAGATTTAAGATAAGCTACCATATCAGCAACTTCTTCATTGATGTCTCCACCCATACCATAGAATGGTGTCATAGGAAAATCACCATCAGGGAATTTGTGTGAGAGTTTGAGCGCATTGACAGGATCAAGAATCAAATTTGCAAGGAATTTTTCATCATAAATTGCGCCTGCGACAGATAAATCAGGAGTAAAAAGCGTTGCATCTTTGTTATCACGCATAAAGATTACAGAATCTCCACCTTCAATGCCTGCAGCTTTAAGACTATGGCAGGCTGTGCATGACATTTCGATTAGCTCTTTGCCTTTTTGGGCATCGCCTTTAGATAAATCAATATCTTGCAAATCATGGAATTCAAAGTCTGGTTTAGCGACTTGAGGGTGAAAAATAGAATGCGCTAATGGTTCAACACCCCAATATAAAACACCTACAACGACAACCAAAATGGCTAAAATTTTTATTTCTTTCATTTTAGTGCTCCTTCTTATTTATTCTTTTTTTGTTCGATCATAGTTACAACAGGTAACACTACAAACACAAGGAGCAAGAATCCAATAGAAGCAACAAAACCAATAAAGTTATTTGCCCCTTCTGGAGGAAGTTTGCCAAAGATTGTAAGCACGATCATATCCACAATTAAGAGACAATACCATATAAAATAGCCGGATCGTTTATGCGCAGGAGCAATTTTAGAGCTTCTGTCAAGCCATGGAAGGAAAAGGAACGCAACTTGTGCAATACCAAATGCTACCAATCCAAGATCAGCACTAAAGAAGAAGCCTCGTAATACTTCATAACTCCACAAGAAATACCATTCAGGATAAATGTGAGCTGGTGTTTTCATATTATTAGCAGGATCAAAGTTAATGGGATCCATTGCAAAATCAAAATGGAAACATACTAAGTAGAAGAATCCTATCATAAACAAGCACACAACAAAGATGTCTTTAGAGAGGAATACAGGCCAGAAAGGAATGACTTTAGATTCTTTTTTCTTACCTTCTTCGTATTTTTTTGCTTCAGCAGCATAATCAATTTCTTCACCATCTTCATTATTAACATGAGGCATTCTCAATGTGTAGAAGTGTAGTCCAATCACACCCATAATAACGATAGGTAATAGGCACACATGGAGCATAAAGAATCGTGTAAGTGTAGAATCTGCAACCACAAAGTTACCTCGCACCCATTCAACCACATCAGGACCGATAAAAGGAATGCCACCGAAAAGATTTGTAATTACTGCTGCTGCCCAATAGCTCATTTGTCCCCAAGGGAGCATATAGCCACTGAATGCTTCAGCTGAAAAAAGCACGAAAATGAGCATTCCGCCAATCCATACGACTTCTCGACCTCTTTTGAACGAACCATAATAAATCGCTACAAACATATGGATATAAATGATTAAGAATATCATACTTGCAGCCACAGCGTGGATATGTCTCCACAGCCACCCAAAGGCGACTTCGCTCATAATCGTATGATTGACGCTATCAAAAGCAAGATTCACATCAGGCTTATAATACATCAAAAGAAAAAATCCAGAAACCACAAGCAATGAGAATAAAGTCAATAAGACGACACCCATTGCCCACAAAAAGTTGATATTCTTGGGAATCCAATATTTTGTCATCATGACTTGTAATAATTTTTTAATAGCAAGTCTTTGATCGAGCCAATCTCCCAAGCCTTGAGCTTTTTTTACTTCCATATTTCCTCCTTACGCTTTTGCTTCAAGCAAAGCTTTATATTCTTGACCCTCTTCACCGAGCACCATTTTTGTCCCATCGATTCTAAAAGGTGGAATATCCATAGGACGTGGGGGAGGTGTGCCGGGTTCATTGACACCAGAAGCATTGAATCTTCCTCCATGGCAAGCACAAGCAAACTCTTGAGCGGCTTGATTAAAGCTAGGAATACAGCCTAAATGGGTGCAGATTTGAATCCCTACGGTGTAAATAGCACCCCCTACTTCAAAATCCCGTCCTTCTACTTTTTGCGAACCTGCGGATTTTTTGAGGATATAGACAGGCTTACCCCTCCATTCAACGGTTTGCAAAACACCTTCTTGCAAAGCACTTAGATCCACGGTTGAAAAACCTGCAGATACAACGCTAGGCAATGGATCCCAAGAGCGTTTCATTGCATAAAGTGATGCGACAGCACCCACTGCAGCAACGCCACCAAGAGCCATTCCTAGAAAATCTCGTCTTTTGATTTCTTGCATCTTTTCTCCTTTCTTTGGTTTTGGTAAATCCCTAATAAACTCATTATGCTATAAAAAAAGGGCTTAAATATTGTTTATTTTTTGTTAAAGTTTTTGTGTATTTTTTCAGTGTGTTATAATCGCAGCATTATATTTGGAAGTTTTAATTAATCTTGTGGTTGTTGAAAATCTTTTGTTCAAATGAGGATTAGTAATGAATCTTAGTGATTTTGTGCATCATTGCGTGGCATTTATCGAATCTCAAGTGCGCTCACGTGGCTTTGACAGAGTGGTTTTGGGATTAAGTGGAGGTATTGATTCCGCTGTGGTTGCTTATTTGGCAAGCAAGGCGTTAGGGTATTCATCGGTAAGTGCGCTTTTGATGCCCTCTAAAAATTCACAAAAACATCATCTTGATGATGCGATAAAACTTGCAGATATTTTAAAATTAGATTCTCATATTATTCCTTTAGCTCCTTTTCAACAAGATTTTGAGGCGCATATAGATTCTATAAATGTTACAGAATCTATAGAATCTACCCAGACAAATCAAAATGATAAGCAGCGTAAACTACGCGTGGGGAATTTTTGTGCGCGAATGCGTATGACTTTGCTCTATGATTTTGCTTATGCTTCTCGTGCTCTTGTATTAGGCACAAGCAACAAAAGTGAGTTATTGTTAGGCTATGGCACGATATTTGGAGACTTAGCATGTGCGATCAATCCTATCGGAGGTTTTTATAAAACACAAATTTATGAAATCGCAAGAATCTTGCATATCCCTCAACATATTATCGATAAAAAACCTAGTGCGGATTTATTTGAGAATCAAAGTGATGAAAGCGATTTGGGTTACACTTATCATGAAATCGACCCTCTTTTGCAAGCAATAGAGAATCTAGGAGAACATTCAGACATCACATTGCTTAATAGTCAATTGGTGCATTTGGGCTTTGACCAAACAATGGTAGAATCCATTACTAAACGCGTAAAGGCTAATGCCTTTAAACGCTCAATGCCTTTAGTGTTTCAACCTCAAACTTTTATCAAGACAAATCTCACCGAGTAATTTTAAGGAGCGTTGATGCGATGGATTGATGCGTATTTTTATCAACCGACATTTTTTCAAAAGATTCTTAGTTTTCTTTTATTGCCCATATCTTTGCTTTATGCGATTGGATCGTTGGTAAGGCTTAAAGTAGGGCGATTTTATGATTTTGAAATGCCTATTATCAGCGTGGGTAATCTTGTCGCGGGTGGCAGCGGCAAAACACCTTTTATTATTGAAGTAGCAAGGCAATATGACAAAGTCGCTGTGGTATCACGCGGCTATAAACGCCGCTCAAAAGGGCTTGTCGTTGTCAGTCAATGGGGAGAAATAAAGGTAAGCCAAGATCAAGCCGGTGATGAGCCTTATTTGATTGCTAAGGAATTAAAAAATGCGAGCGTAATTGTATGCAAAGACAGAATCCAAGCAATCAAAGAGGCGAAAAGTATGGGAGCGAAGATTATCTTTTTAGATGATGGATTTCGGTTTGCTTTTAAAAAACTCAACATCATACTCCGACCTTTGCTTCAGCCTTATTTTCCTTTTTGTCTGCCTAGCGGGATTTATCGTGAATTACCGCTTTTTTATAAGAATGCGGATATTTTGGTGCAAGAGGGGAAAGATTATGTGCGAGAAGTCAAGATAGAATCTCCTACTTCACGAATGCTTTTACTGACGGCAATCGCCAATCCCTCACGCCTTGACGCATTTTTGCCCAAAGGAGTTGTGGGCAAGGTAACTTTGAATGATCATTCAACTTTTGAGAGTGCGTTTTTAGAATCTAAAATGCGAGAGTTTAACGCTACAAGTTTGCTTGTAACATCAAAAGACGAAGTAAAACTGCTTGAGAAGGGGTTTTGTTTGAGTGTGATGAGGTTAAAACTCAATATTCATTCTGATATTTTGGATACAATCACGCAGTATATAGAATCTTATAATTTGACAAAGGAGCAATAAATGCAAATAAAATTACAAAAAGGCGATAAAGCACCTGATTTTAGATTAAAAAATGCTGATGAGATTGAAATCGCTTTAAAAGATTTGCTTACTAAACGCGTGGTCGTGTATTTTTATCCTAAAGACAATACGCCCGGTTGCACGACACAAGCAGAAGAGTTTAGTGCGTTAGTAGAATCTTTTGCTGCAAAAGATACCATTATCGTAGGTATTAGCCCAGATACCCCTCAATCTCATCGCAATTTTATTGCTAAAAAATCACTCAAAATATTGCTTCTTAGCGATCCTGATAAAAGTGTCGCAACCCGATACGGAGCATATGGCAAAAAAATGATGTATGGTAAAGAAGTGCAGGGCATTATCCGCTCGGCTTTCGTGATTGAGCGTGATGGGAGTATTTCGCAGAGTTTTTATAATGTGCGTGCTAAGGGCAATGCACAGAAAGTTTTTGAATCTTTATAGAATCTGTGGATTCTGTGCTTGTTGAGGTCGCGCATTGTGAATCTTATGACAAATAAAAATGCGATAAGGAGATTGCGTTTTCAGAATCTTATTTGAAAAGATTCTGAATGAGATTTTTTGCCGCATCTTTGGCATCATCATTTTTGAGATATTTATCTAAAGCTTTATCGACTTCTTTAGTAACTGCTTTGGTTGCTTGATCTTTGATCAAATCACTCGCATCAAGCTTGATTGAGGGTTGTGAGATTTTATTAGTCGCTTTGAGATAGACATATTTGTCTTTGATTTGAAATTTAATATCTGCATTAAGGGTATCTTTGTCTAAATCCAAACTTGCACCTTGCGCAGAAATCGATGTATTATTGCTTTTTAAGCCAATATCTGTCGTAATGCGCTTTTGATCTATGAGGGCATTTAGTCCTGCATCGTCATAGATTTCTTTTGTGATGTCAAATTTAAGATATTTTGCGACTGTATCGGTAAGATCACTTTGCATCAATTTGCCATTACTGATTCGTGCTTTGAGTGTGCCTTTTTCGGAGAGTAAGTTATAGTCCAAATCGCCATTAATGCTTGAGCTAAATACAGGCTTCATTTGGGCAATACTAAAGAGCTTAAGTGTATTAATATCTGCGAGCTTTGCGCTGAATTGATTATTGTCTAAGACTGCATCAACGCTTCCACCTAATGATGTGGTGTTGAAATCTGCATAAATAGTATCAGCTATCTTTGCTTTACCTTGTGCTTTAAATTCTCCAGCAAGTTCCGCGCCTGTAACGAATTTGAGTTTTCTAAGATCAGGAATGACTGCCTCATAAGGGGCTTGAATGACAAAATCATTAAGATTGATTTGTGTCTCTTTAAGCACGACATTAGCTATATCTGATTTAAGTGTTGAGTTTGCTTTGCCTACACCCTGCGTAAGCTTGACATCAGAGTTAAGCGTGAAATTTGTGCTTGGCATATCAAGGTCCATTTCTTTTTTGATGATAGTATTGCTTGTCGTCCCTCTAAGGGCAAGTGTAGAGGTTGTAGAGATGCCCTTATCAAAATCTGACAATACAGAATCAAGATTGAGATACATCGTAGCGTATCGAGGCATATAAATCATCCACATAAGCGTATCTAAGCGGAGACTATTCACTTTAGCGTTGATTTGATAGGGTGATAGGTCTTTGAGTTGCACATTGTAGGTCGTGTTTGATGCGGCAATATCAGAGCTACCCTTGATAAACAATTCTTCCATACCTCCTTCTATCGTGCCTTTTGTGTTAAAGTTCCCTTGTATGGGCATTCCAGCAAGAGGCGTGAAAGCTGATAAGTCGCTCAATCTGATGTCATAATCACTTTGTGTGAGTAATTCTTTGATGGAAGTTTTCCCGCTTGATAGGATATTGCCAATGTTAGAATTAAAATTGAAATTATGATTAAGTATATCGGCATCAAAGAGAGCATTAAGCGTAATGACAAAGGTTGTCTTAGGCACTTCAATCTCAAAATCTTTTTGGATAAGGACACTATCAACCAAACCTTGAGTGATGTTTAAAAGCGCGTTGCCATTAAAATTCATTTCTTCATCGCCGGTAATGTCTGCATCAAGATTCAAAGATCCTCCGGCATAAGGTTTTTGTCCAATCATTGCGAGGATTTCTTTGATTTGCAGATCTTTGATGCTTGCAAGTATGGAGACAGGAGTATAATTTTGCAATAAGATTCTAATATCTGTGAAAGATTTTGCAATATCACTCGTTGTATTGATTTCAATGCGCTCAAGTGTGCCTTTGGCGGTGGTGTTGATTAAAAATGAGCCTTGTAAATCTGTGCCGGCAAGCTCTCCTAATACTGAAATGTCTTTGGCATCGACTTTGAGATTGAGGTCTAATGTTTGAGAAAAGAGTGAAAAGTCCCCCGTAAGCGAAATATCAATTTTATCATCATGCTGAATAAGCACATTGATACTTGAGATTCTCAAGGCAAAAGTTTCTAAATCAAGCTTGATAGGAGCGTATTTATCGATTTGTGATTGTATGATAGGCTTGATAATAGCATTGCCGGGTGCGGTAAAAAGCACGATAAATACGAGCAAGAATAAAGCAACAATAATGCCTAATAGTCCCAAAAGAATTTTTTTCATTTATGTCCTTTTTACTTTGAATTTTGCTTATGGTTTTAATGTGGGCATTTCTAAATGATGTTTTTTGGTCGCTAAAATGATTAAAAGGATAATTCCAGCAACCATCACATACAAAAAGGTTGGCACAGGCACAGGATCTCCTGCAGCGTAGCTGTGCATTCCCGAAAGATAGAAATTTACCCCAAAATAAGTCATTAAAACCGAAAAGAATCCTATCACTGACGCGACTGAAAAAACAAAAGGCATTGCATGCGCAATAATAAAGCGTAAATGCAGGATTATAGCATAAACACCTATGGAAATCAACGCCCAAGTCTCCTTTGAATCCCAGCCCCAGTATCGTCCCCACGATTCATTAGCCCAGATACCACCAAGGAAATTACCCACAGTGAGTAAGAATAGTCCAAGGATCATACTCATCTCGTTAATCGCAGTGAGCGAAAGGATAGAATCATCAATATGCGCTCTTTTAGGGCTGCGTAAGACAAACAATAAAAGTGTGATGATGCCCAAGATGAAGCAAAGTCCTAAGAATCCATAACTTGCAGTGATGACAGATACATGAATATTGAGCCAATAAGATTTGAGCACAGGGACAAGATTCCCAATTTGTGGGTCCATAAAACCTAGATGTGCGACAAAAAGCGTGATGCCTGCTAAAAAGCTTGATGCACAAAGCGCAAGAGAGGATTTTCTAAAGAAAACGACACCCGAGAGAATTGCCGCCCATGCGATGTAAAGCATAGATTCATAAGCATTACTCCAAGGGGCATGTCCGCTGATATACCAACGCACGATTAAAGCGATTGTGTGCAAGATAAAAAGTGCGCAGAGCATTCCATAAAAAGTGCGTAATATAAGAGGTCTCATAGGCTTATTACGCAAAATGCCTTCAATCACGATAATGAACAAAATAATGCTTAAAAGCAAATATGGATAAATGAGCTGATGAAAAGGGTTGTATCGATTGAGGAAAATTTCAGAATCCACCTTTGCTTGAGAAATGGATAATGACGAGTCATTGCTCCTTTGATAATGCCGAATCGCTTTGATTGCATTGATTGCATCTTGCCACTGATTGTTTTCAATGCCCTCATCAAAGCCTTGCTCAAATTGTTTGTAGATATTGACTAAAGTTTTACCTTTTTGGAGGTCTTTTTGTGCGATTGCGCTACTGATTGCTTCAAGCGGATAAAGCCATTGATTATTGTTTGTCGTGTTGTCAGGAAAGATTCTTAATACCTGCCCCGTGTAAATCAAAAAGGCATAATTAATTCTTTCATCGACATTTAAAAGGTCTTTCTCAAACACACCGCGATGGGAAGGATTCATTAGATTGGCTTCTTCGACATAGTTTTTAAGAATGTATTGTCCGTCTTTGGTAAAGACATCAATATATGCGATGTATTTTTGGTCAGGATCAACACCGAGAATCTCTCGAAGTCGTGGCGTTTGTGTCGCAATCATCTGGATTTGTTGCCATTCTTGAGGATAAAAAATCATACCTAAGAATGTTTGTGTCGGATTAAACCCTTTAAATGTATTCTTTTTAGTGATTTTGTGGATAAATTCATTTGTTAATGTGTGCATGGGCTTGATACGACCGCCAAAGTCTTGCACGAGAATCTGATCAAACTCTTTAGCGACTTCTTTTGTATTTTTGAGTGAAGTGATCAAGTCAGGAATATCTTTTAAGGGCGGATTGGAGAGGAGATTCTGTGTTTCAGCCGTGTTGTCTTGAGACAGCTCTTGCGTATTTTGAGCGTGGAGATAAGGTGTATTGAAAGAAAGGAGAGATACAAAAGCAAGGCAAAGAAAAGATTGATTTTTTACGAATCTGCCTAATGTCATAAAGCGTCCGTTTTTGTCAAATAAAAGCCATAATACACCTAATATCAGCATCGTATAGCCGATATAAGTAGGTATTTTCCCCGGGTCTCTATTGACTGAAAGTATGCTGCCTTGCTCGTCAGGGTGATAGGAGGATTGGAAGAATCGATAACCACCATAATCTAGGACATTATTCATAAAAATAAGAAACGAAAAGGTTTCTTTTGGTGGGTCAATCACTTCAACAAGTGAAGCGTAAGAAGAGGGCGAATGCGAACCTGCATAACGTTCAAGCTGAAAATCTTGAAGTTTGATTTCAAAAGGCAAGATGATTTTATCCGCACCCCACGCAATAAAAAACATATAATCACCAATGATGATTTTTCGCACGCTTTCTTTAGTTGGGGTTTCGTTATCGCCCCCGATCAGTTCAAAATCTTCTTTTTGTCCCATAAAATCAATAGAAGCTTGCAGTTTGTAAGCCATTTGTTGAGAATCAAAGCTTACTTCGCCGGTTTTGAGAATCAAAGGCTTGTCAAAAAAGAGGATTTTTTCATCAAGATGACGATTAAATTTGTCATTGATTTGCGTGAGAATTTTAACATCTTGGATTTGTTTGCTAGAATCAAGGGCTTGGATAAAAATATATTGATCAAGACTTGTGATAAAGTGAGATTGCTCACCCTCACGCAAACTCATTTTTCCCTCAAAACCATAGTGTCGTGTGATCCCTGCACCAATGATAATCACGATAAATGACGCATGGAGCAAAAGTGAGGCATATTTTTTGCGCTGCCATGCCTTAGAGGTGAGAAAACAGCCTATCAAAGAAAGCAAAAGCCAAAGGTGAAGCAATTCAAACCAAAATGCCCCATACACCCATGCTCTTGCTGCAATTGTGCCATAGTCATTCTCGATAAAGGTCGCAATTGCACAAGCAATAGCATAGATTGCAATCAAGACAATTACGACTTTCATCGAACAAAATAAAGTTTGCAAAACCCTTACCATTTGGCACTCCTTAATGTGATGAACGAAGCAATGTATCGATTTCTGAAGCAATTGTCGCATTTGATTTATTTTGCCATTGTCTCTCTCGCATATATTCTAAAACTTTGCGCATTTCTTTGGGTGGCAAATATCCGGGTAGTTCATAAGTGGTTGTTCCTTTGTCGTTTAAGAAAACCAATGTGGGCGTAGGACGCAAAGGAGAGGTAACATAAGTGTCCATTAAATCAGATGTAGAAAGGGAAGAAGGCTTGTCAAATTCTAAGTGGTGTATTTTGCTGTAACTGACATTGATATAATAAGGTGCAAAATATTGTTGCAAAAGATTCTTAAGTTGAGAATCTTCTTTGATGTCGGTTTTTAGTTTTTCACAATAAGTGCAGTTATTTTTGCCAAAAATCAGCAAAGGAATGCGATCATTGGCTGTAATGGTCTTAGTATCCAAAAAGACATCTTCTAAGCCTTGATAGCTTTTTTTGTCGAGATTCTCGGCTTGTTGAATATGCTCCTGTGTGAGGTTTGTGCCGCTTGAGACTTTTACTTCTTCATTATCACAACCATTGATACAAAGTAGCAAACTTACAAACAATACGCTAGAAAATATTTTTTTTTTCATTTAAACCTCGCTTTTGTGGGAATGAGAATCTTGTATATGTTCGCTAATGATGCGCAAAATTGCTTGGATAAACATTTCATCATCATTAAAACATTTGCACACACGATATTCAGGGACACCAAGCTCACGCGCTAAATTAGCATATTGGATACAAAGCTCATAAATTGTCTCTGAATTATCCACCGTGAAAGAAAGTGGATACAGAATCAATTTGTGTTTTTTGTATTTGTTTAAGGTTTCTTGTGTGCTTGGTCCTAGCCATTTCATCATACCGACTTTGGATTGATAGGCAAGGAGAATCTTTTTAAAATGGATATTTTCTTGTTCGAGAGATTCTTGGATTGCTTTGAGGTTTGCTTCGCATTCGTTTTGATAAGGATCACCTTGTTTGATACGCGACAAAGGGAGGCTGTGCGCGGAGAGAAGAAGTGAGAAATCTTGAGGGTTGTCGTTGCCTAAAGATTCTTTGATTTTTTGCACCGCACATTGAATGTATGCAGGGTGAGTAGCGTAATCACTGACAATACGAAGCTGTGGGTGAAAATCAAGCGACTTTAGTGCATTTTTTGCATCAACGATTGAAGAATAAATCGTGCTGTGGCAAAATTGCGGATACATACTAAAAAGAATCACAGATTCAAAACCTTGTTTTTTGATGTCATCTAAAACATCATAGGCAAAGGGTGCAGTGTAGCGCATCGCATAAGTATAAAAGCGTTCAGAATCAATTTCATTAAGGCGTTGGGTGATTTTGAGCGTGTGTTCAATAATAGGTGATTTGCCTCCGATGAGTTGGTAATTTTTTTTCACTTCATCTAGTCGTTGATGAGTGATGAAATTTGCAAGCATTTTGCGTCCAAACTCACTCTTGATATTTAAGATTAAAGGGTCATTAAATATCCTTTTGAGGAAAGATTCGATTTCGAAAATACTCCCCGGACCTCCCATATTGAGTAAAATAACAGCCTGTGATTTGATAGAGAATCCTTTTTAATAGCAGAGTTTAAAATTTTTAGTGATAATAAACTACTAAAGTTAATCAAGATTAAGGATTGCTTTATATTAAATAATCATAGTTAAATTTTCATTCAATTAGGAGTATATATGGAATTTGAAACCCTTGTTTTACAAGATACTTACATCAGTTTGCTTTCTTATCACAAAATTTTTACTGCTTTTTTTGCTTTGCCTTTTGTGGCTAATCTTTTGATTGTATTTTTGTCCGCAGAGAATCTTGCGGGAATGGTGAAAAAGATGTGGTTTGTTACACCCATCATTTTCTTTTTGTTGTCTGTAAGTATTTTAAGTGGCATTAATATCTGGATTTTTGGTAATATTGGTTTAAAGCTTAGCGTTATTGCAATGATGACTTTTTGTGTGTTTGTGTTTATCGGAGAGATATTTCGCTTCAAGATTCTCAAAGTCGCTAGACGCACGAACAGAGAGGCGATGCTCGGATATGTGAGATTCTGTCGGATATTATACAGCATTGATTTATTCTTTTTTATCTTGCTTTTTGCGATTGTGTAAATGCAGTTTTTGTATCACTCTTGTGCAGGCGAAGAATCAATCACGCTTGATGGAGAAGCCTTTTCTTATCTTATCAAAGTCAGACGAGCAAAACAAGGTGAAAATCTTGCTTTGCGACATTTGAGAGATGAGAATCTTTATACTTATTGTATTGCAGAGATTCAGCCCAAAAAAGCGATTTTGCTTAAACAAGGACAAAGAGAATCGCCGACTTACAAGGGTGGTGTGCATTTATTGTGGGCAATTATTGAGCCAAAAGTGATTGAAAAAACACTCCCTATGCTCAATGAGTTGGGTGTGTCCCAAATCAGTTTTTTCTATGCTGATTATTCCCAGCGTCAATTTAAGCTTTCTTTGGAGCGTATGCACAAGATTCTGATTAATTCTTGCCAACAATGCGGACGAAGCCATTTGATGAAGATAGAAATGCTGAAAGATTTTGCGCAAGTTTGCGAGATTTATCAGGATTTTTATGCTTTTGATTTTGGAGGAAATGACATTAAGGAAGTAGATTTTACGACTTTGCCATATTTGCGTGTGATGATTGGTGCAGAAGGAGGATTTAGTGCGCAGGAACGGGCTAGATTCTCAAAAGTTATCACCTCTAATGATCAGTTGATCTTACGCAGCGAAAGTGCGAGTGTATTGATTGCTGCTTTAGCAAGGCTTAGGAACACATAAGGTTTTAAGAATTTTAAATTATCAAGTAAAGGATTGTATGATGAAAGTGGGAATTGTAGGATTGGGCTTGATGGGAGGCTCAATGGGCTTGGCACTCAAAAAGACACAACGATTTGAGCGAATCTTGGGCTATGATATTAATCCGATTCATTTGCAACAAGCTCTTTCTTTGGGACTTGTTGATGAATGCGTAAGCTTGCAAGAGATTTTCAAATGCGATGTGATTTTTTTAGCTGTGCCTGTTGATGGAATCGTCAAGATTCTATCAGAGATTGACGCAGAATGTGTGAATCCAAACACAACGATTATTGATCTTGGCGGGACAAAATCTCAAATCAATCATTCTATCTCCCCTGCTTTGCGCTCTTTGTTTGTGGGCGCACACCCGATGTGTGGGACGGAGTTTTTTGGACCTAAGGCAGCGTTTGATACGCTTTATCATGATAGTATCGTGATTTTGACAGATTTAGAACAAAGTGGGGCATATCAAGCTGAACTCGCTAAAGATCTTTTTATCGCTATTGGTATGAAGATCGTCAAAATGGATAGTATTTCGCACGATAAACATATTGCCCTTATTTCTCATATGCCACATATTATCAGCTATGCTCTTGCAAATGCTGTGCTTGCGCAAGAAGATCCTCAAACGATTTTGGCTTTGGTAGGAGGTGGATTCCGATCAATGAGCCGACTTTCCAAAAGCTCACCGGCGATGTGGAAAGACATTTTCAAGCAAAACAAAGAAAATGTGCTCCATTCAATCGCGTATTTTCAAGATAAACTCACCGAAGCAAAGGAATTTATTGAGGGAGAAGATTGGGAAGGTTTAGAGGCATTTATGGCGCAAGCAAATACTTTGCAAAAATTTTTATAATTATGAGATAGGTTATTAAGTAATTTCTAATATAATCACGATTTATTCTTGAGAGGGTGAATTTTAATGAAACAAATCTATTTGTTTGTATTGTTGCTGTTACTTGGAGTGTGGAGTGTGGGTGAAGCACAAGAAATCCGCGACATTAAATATCAAGGCAGCTCCTCTATTTCTAATGTTTTAGCCGATGAGATTGCTCGTATCAAGGTAGGCGATGAATTTGATATTGAAAAAATCGACAAGGCGGTTAGAGCTTTTTATGCGCAAGGATATTTTGAAGATATTTATGTTGATTTTAGCGATGGTGTCTTGGTTTTTTATTTCAAGCAAAAGCCTTTGATTGCAAGTGTTGAAATTAAAGGCTATGGAAGTGAGCAAGAAAAAGAAACGCTTTATTCGCAAATTGGCATTAAAAAGGGCGATAGTTACGATGAAGTCAAGCTTGATCGGGCTAAAGTTATCATCAAGACAATTTTAGAATATCAAGGTTATTATGGGACGGTGGTAGAATCTGATATTGCAGAAGTCGGGGATAATGCCTACGCAATCACTCTTAATGTCAATCAAGGTGAAAACATTGTGATTAAAAAAGCCCAATATGATGGGCGTGAGAAGCTTAAAGTCAAAGATTTAGAAGAGCTTAGTGCCAACCGCGCAAAACAATTTATGGGCTGGATGTGGGGACGCAATGATGGTAAGCTCAAATTAGCAGAGTTAGAATTTGATGGTATGCGGATTCAAGATGCCTATATGCGCAAAGGTTTTCTTGATGCAAGTGTTTCTCAAGCATTCCTTGATGCGAATCTTAATGACTACACAGCGAATCTGTATTACAAGATTACAGAGGGTGAGCGTTATAAAGTGTCAAGCATACAAATTGTGCTGCATGTCCCTGTGATTGAAGAAGAGGCGTTGCGTAAAGCCTTAAAAGTCAAAGAGGGAGTTTATTTCAATATCGAGGAAGTGCGAGCTGATGTAGAGATTATCCGACAAAAGATTGCGGATTTGGGTTATGCCTTTGTGCGTGTGAATCCGGATCTTGATAAGAATGCTGAAGATTCTACCGTGAAAGTGATTTATCTGATACAAGTAGGACAAAAAGTCAAGATTAATGATGTCCTCATATCAGGCAATGCGCGCACAGCTGATAGAATCATTCGGCGTGAGTTGCTATTAGCACCCGGTGATACCTATAAGCTTTCTTCTCTTGCAGAATCTGAAAATGCGCTAAGGCGGTTGGGATATTTTGATAAAGTCAAGATTGAAGAAAGGCGTGTGAGTGAAGATTCTCTTGATTTGCTTGTGAGCGTGGAAGAAGCACGCACAGGGGAATTTATGGTTGGGCTAGGCTATGGGAGCTATGATAAGCTTATGGTGAATGCCTCTATCAGAGAAAGGAATCTCTTCGGCACAGGGCAAAGTGCGCAAATCTATGCGGATTGGAGTTATCGAAGGCAGCTTGTGAATCTCACATTGAGCAATCCTCGCGTGCTTGATAGCAAATACAGCATGTCATTTAGCGGGTATCACTCATTGTATTGGAATTGGGATTATCGCGAACAAACGACAGGTTTTTCAATCACAGGCGGACGATTGCTTACCAACACTTTGCGTGCATCTTTAGGTTATACGCTTTCAACCACAGGTATTTTGGATTATTATAATGCTAGTCTTGAAAGCCTTTACAAAAAGTATTTTACGATTGACAGACCTTTGAAAAGCTCCATTAGCCCGAGTCTGTATTTTGACAATACCGATGACTATTATTTCCCTAAAAATGGCGCGATTGTCTCCGCATATATCGAACAAGCAGGGCTTGGTGGCGATGAAAAATTTACAAAAATCTATGGCAAGGCGGCATTATATTATCATCTTAAAAGTCTTTTGAGCATTGACTTGATTGCGCGTTACAAGGCACAAGCAGGAGCGATTATCGATGAAGGTTATGTGCCTATCACAAGTAAGTTTTATATGGGGGGGATTTCAAGCGTAAGAGGTTATCAAGTCAGCTCTTTGACACCTAGAGATGAAACCGGGCAGATTCGTATCGGGGGGAATTATATGATGACGCATTCGTTTGAGTTAAGCTATGGGCTTTTGGAAAAGGCTCAAATGCGCGTGGCTTTCTTCTTTGATTATGGTATGATTGGTGAAGCAAGGCTCACTGATGTTACGCGTTCTTCGTGGGGTGTAGCTATCGAGTGGGTAAGCCCAATGGGTCCTATTGTGCTTGTTTTCCCTCAACCTATCAATCCCCAACCCAACGATCGGACTTCACGATTTGAATTTACAATGGGGACGAGATTCTAAGAAGATTCTAGATTTTAACATTGTTATTTTAAGGAGTAAAAAAGTGAGTGCAAAGATTGATCTTGCAAAGCGTGTGAGTAATGATGAGATTCTCGATTTGATGAAAAATGCGAGTTTAAGAGAATTAGGCGTTATGGCAAATGCAGTTAAAGCAAAGCTCCACGCAGATAAAATTACGACTTTTGTCGTGGATAGAAATATTAATTATACTAATATCTGCTGGGTGGATTGTAAATTTTGTGCGTTTAAGCGCAAAATCGATCAAGATGGTGTGTATATCTTGAGCTTTGATGAAATTGATGCCAAAATCGAAGAGCTTTTGAGTATCGGTGGGACGCAGATTCTCTTTCAAGGGGGCGTGCACCCAAAACTCAAAATCGAATGGTATGAAGAGCTTGTCTCACATATCGCAAAAAAATACCCAATGATCACTATACATGGTTTTTCAGCGATTGAGGTTAATTATATCGCAAAAGTATCACACATTTCTATCCCTGAAGTTTTAAAACGTCTTCAAAAAGCAGGTCTTTCTTCTATTCCGGGCGCGGGCGCGGAGATTCTAAGTGATCGTGTGCGTGATGTGATTGCTCCTAAAAAACTTGACACACGAGAATGGCTAGAAGTGCATCGTGAAGCGCATAAAATCGGTATGAAAAGCACCGCAACAATGATGTTTGGCAGTGTCGAAAATGATGAAGATATTGTGGCGCATTGGGATTGTTTGCGCCAACTTCAAGATGAGTATCAAGGTTTTCGTGCTTTTATTTTGTGGAGTTTTCAGCCGGATAATACACCTCTGCAAAAAGAAATGCCCCATATTCACAAGGCTTCATCGAATCGGTATTTGAGGCTTTTAGCGTGCAGTCGGATTTATTTGGATAATTTTAGAAATATTCAAAGCTCTTGGGTTACGCAAGGTTCATATATTGGACAACTTGCCTTACTTTTTGGGGCAAATGATTTGGGTTCTACAATGATGGAAGAAAATGTCGTCTCATCGGCGGGCGTGTGTAACTCAATGAATCAAGAAGAAATGATTGAATTGATTAAAGATGTGCAAGAATATCCCGCTAAACGCAATACCGCTTATGAAATTTTGGAGAGATTCTAAGATTTAAACAAGGAGATTCTAGTATGAAACGATTTTTAACTTTCATCGGGATAAGTTTATTATGGATAGGAGGCTGTATGAATGCACAAGAAGCAAAGTTAAGTTCTGTGAATATCAATGGTGTAGATGTGCCTTTGATCTTTGAGCACAGCAAGATTCTGCCTGTGGGTGAAGTGCAAATCGTTTTTGTCGGCGGGGCGGCTGATGGTGAAAAAAGAGGGTTAGGCGTTTTAAGTGCAAAGATGCTTAATGAAGGCACAAAAACGCTCGGCAATGTTGGATTTGCCCAAAAGTTAGAATCTAAAGCGATTGGTCTGTCTGCAGGTGCGGGATTACAGACTTTGAGCCTTAACCTTTCATTCTTGAGCGAATATCAAGATATGGCTTTTGCATCACTCAAGGAGCTTTTGAGCGATCCTAATCTCACCCCCCATACTTTGCAAAAAATCAAAACCCGCACACAAAGTAAAATCGCACGCAAACAAGATGATTTTGATAGTGTCGCACAAGAGAATCTCAATCGGATTCTGTTTAAAAACACACCGATACAAGAGCCATTGATAGGTGATAAAGAAAGCATCAATGCGATTAGTCTTAAAGAAGTGGAGCATTACTTGAACCGCAATCTTGTGCTTAGTCGGCTTATCATTGTCGCAGGTGGCGATATGCAAGAAGAAGCTTTCAAGCAACAAATACAAAAGGCTTTAGCACATTTGCCAAAGGGTGAATCCAAAGCGCGACTTTCTTTTAAGGCGCACGATAAGGCGGATTCTATCACGATTACAAAACCGACACAACAAGCTTTTGTGTATTTTGGCTCACCTTTTGATGTCGCAGATCAGTCGCAAAACTATATCGCAAAGGTGATGAGCTTTATTTTAGGCTCTTCTGGCTTTGGCTCAAGAATGATGGAAGAAGTGCGTGTCAAAAAAGGCTTGGCTTATTCAGCTTCTATGCGTGTAAATGTCGGGGGTGTGGTGGATTACACAAGCGGACATTTGCAAACACAGCTTGAGAATAAAGATGAAGCGATTAAAGTCGTTAAAGAAGTCGTAGCAGACTTTGTCAAAAATGGCGCGACACAAGAAGAGCTTGATAGCGCAAAAGCATTTTTGCTCGGCAGTGAGCCATTGCGTGAGGAGACACTTTCTCAACGACTAGGGGCGAAGTTTTCGTATTATTTTCGTGGGTTGCCTTTGGATTACAACAAACGCGAGTTAGAATCAATCAAAGCCCTTGATTTGCAGACGCTTAATGCCTATATCACATCGCATCAAGAGATTTTGCAGATGAGTTTTAGTATAGTCGATGCACGGCCAAATGAGAAAAAATAAATCTTAAAAAACGGAGAAAATGCGAAAATATGGGTGTTCTCCAAAAGCCATAAGGCTTTGGAGATTTTACCAATCCGCCTTAAAGCTAATCCAATAGTTTCGAGCAGGGAGGATTCGTTGGTAGGGATTCATATAGCTTGTGCCTCTGCCACTATTATATGAAATCAAGTCATCATAAAACTTCACATCAAAGAGATTATTGATTGCAAAAGTTAAAGCGTAGTTTTTATTAAACTTATAAGTCGCAGCAAGATCTACTAACTGATAGTTTCGATAGTATTTCCCGACTAGTCCTCTTGCGCTTGTTGCCAAAGAGCTAGCTGCGACTGCAGAAGTAGGCGTTTGGAGATTCCCCGTCCAGCGCAAGTAAGCATTGAAATTCTTATATGTGTAGCTGGGCTTAATCGTGAATTTATGCTTAGGGATATTATTAACCGGTTCGCCGACTAGGTATTGTTGGTTTGCATTAGATACCTTTAAAGTCTTGCTATAAGTGAATCCATAGCTTGCATCAAGGGTAAGTCCATAGAATGGTTTTGTTTGGAGGCTCGCCTCTGCTCCTGTAACCATTGCACTATCGAGATTACGATAGAAGGTGCACCCTGCCCCACTTGTGCATTGTATGCCATTGACGGTCTCATCATTTTGTGCACTTACGCTTGAGATTTTGTTATTAAAATCTGTATAGAATCCTGTGAGGATAATGAATGCAGGTGTAGTGTCTAAAATCGCACTTAGTTCATAGCTCACGCTTTGCTCGGGTTTTAAGTCTTTATTTCCATAGACATAAACATTAGTAGAGGAATTTACAGTGTAACCATCATACAAATAGCTAAGCTGTGGCACTTTTACCCCCGTAGCTATACCGGCTTTAAAAGTCAGCCAATCGGTAGGATTATAATTCACATAGAATCGCGGATTAGGGATTGCGTTAAAAATATCAGAATAATTGTATCGTAATCCTAGTGTCGCACTCACATAGCGATTGATAAGGTATTCCCCCTCGGCAAAGATAGCGACTTGATTCATATGCTTATTAGAAGAAGTGGTTTGGAGATTTTCATACATATAATACAACCCACCATTAAAGATCAATGCTCCCGCTTTGCCAAAGTCAAAGTCATTATTGTAGGTGGATTGAAAAACTGCATCACGATTGTATGTCCCAGTGTCCCATCTTACACCATCACCTCGTGATGACCCCGGCTGTAATCCAGCCCAACCACTTGTCAATCGACTACTATCAAAATGTGGAAACATCATTGTTTCGGTGTATTGTGCATAGGTATTGAGCTTCCCCCAGTGATAGTTTGCATCGTGATTAAGGACACTATTAATCTTATAAAATTCTCTCACAGCGGTGTAGCCATCAGATGAGGTATTTAATGTCCCTTGACGCGTGAAAAAGAGTTCAGTATCGATATAAAAGTCATTGTGTTCGTTAAGTGTCCAGTTTAACCGCCCTCCAGCATTCCAGTTTGTGTAGCCTGTGGCACTCCAGCCAAGATAGGGATTGGTGGTAGAGCAACTTTTAGCATTGCAATATGTAGGGCTATCGGGACCAAAGCCGGGTTTGTAAAAAGCATTTTGATCGCCATATTTATAACCTCCGCGGAGATTAAGGGATAGCACATTTTCAATCAAAGGTGTTGTGAGGTAAGCATTTGCCCCGTATTGATTCCCAAAGGTATTGGGGTGTTGGGATAAGTCTGTCTCAAGTTGCACACCTGCAGTTGTTCTATTAGAGTGTTTTTTCGTGATAATATTAATCACCCCTCCCATCGCATCAGAGCCATAAATCACAGAAGCAGGACCACGAATCACTTCGATGCGTTCAATCATTTCAGGTGGTGGCATAAAGGAAGAATGGACACCATTAAAACCATTGGCGTCAAAGCCTTGAGCGACATTTTGCCGCTTGCCATCGATAAGTATCAGTGTATAGGCAGAGCCTAAACCTCTCATAGAGATCGTATTACCACCGGTTTTGGAGGATTCT